>WQRQ01000020.1 GCA_009786685.1 Defluviitaleaceae bacterium | reverse complement strand
GTATATCATAGGTGCGAAGGCAGGCTTTAATTCTGTCGCAGGCCATATACTGGCAGCCGCGGCATACGACGACGGGCTGCAACTTGTAACCATAGTCCTCGGAGGCACAGACGCCCACCGTTGGCAGGACACCCGCCGCCTCATGGACTTTGGCTTCAACAATTTCCGCTTCCGCGAAATCGCGGCAGAGGGCGAGCATATACAAACCGTCAAAATAGAAAACCCACGCTTGGGCGACAGCGACACACTGGAAATCATCCTGGGTACAGGCAACATCTCCCTGCTAAGCCGCACAGAATACGCGGCATTAACCCGCACAATAACCTTCGACCCGCTGCTGTATGTAGAATCGGAAGATAACCCAACCCTGCGCGCCCCCATAGAAGAAGGCTCGGTCGTAGGCACTGTAGCATATACAACCACAGGCGGCACAGTAGTATTCGAAGCCCCTGTTTTTGCCGCCCGTTTGGTATACGAGCGCACCTTCGACAGTGATATGGATTATCACCTTGCCGCATTTTTCGGCAGTGTATTTACGCGGCGGGCATTGCCGTACTGGGTAGGGATTTTTGGCACGATTATCGGCATTATCGGTATTATTTCCGCGATAAAGGCCAACCGCGCAGTTAAAAATTCCGGCAGATATAAATTTTAAAACACAAAGGAGTTTTATTTTGCTTAAAAGTATGACAGGCTTCGGTAGAGGCGAGCACATTTGCTACGACAGAAAATTCAAAGTTGAGATAAAATCTGTTAACCATCGCTTCAGCGATTTTACAGTTAAAGTGCCACGATTTTTAAATCCGTTTGAGGACCGCATACGCCACCGCTTGGCAAAAGACATAGTCCGCGGCAAGGTTGACATATGGGTAAACTTCGAGAGCTTTACAAGCACCGATATCACAGTACAAGTAAACGACGTGTACGCCGACACATATATGAACGCACTGCAACAGCTATGCTCCAGATACAGCTTGGGAGAAGTCCCGCAAGCCACGGCATTGGAGCTTTTGGCGCGTACCCCGGAGGTGCTTATTTCCGATAAATACGAAAGCGCGCTAAGCACGGACAATGCAAAGCATGAGATATGGGAAGGCTTATCCGGCGCATTGGAAATGGCTCTCGAACAGTACAATAAAATGAGAGCAACCGAAGGCGCGGCTCTCTCACGCGACATAGAAGAAAACTACAATCAGGCGGTAAAAATGGTATCGGAAATCCGCGCCCGCGTACCCCGCGCAGTAGAAGAATACGCACAAAAGCTAAGAGACCGTATTAACGAATTAACGGACAAGCTTGGCGGCAAATCCGACGACAGCAGAATCCTCACAGAAATCGCCGTTCTTGCAGACAAATCCGACATAAGCGAAGAGATGGCACGTTTGGAAAGCCACTTCGAGCAGCTTGCCACCATGCTCCGGGAAAAAGGAGCGATAGGCCGCAAAATGGACTTTCTAATGCAAGAGCTAAACCGCGAAGCAAACACTGTAGGCTCAAAGTCGTCGGACGTGAGTCTCACAAAATCCGTAGTCGAGCTAAAAAGCTTGATAGAAAAGATACGTGAACAAATCCAAAACATAGAGTAAGAAAAGGCAAAAAAAGGAGGCAATATATGGAATTAGTAAACATAGGTTTTGGCAATACTGTATCTACAGAAAAAATTATCGCTATAGTAGGCAATGATTCTTTGCCGGTAAAACGTAGCATAAACGAGGCAAAGGACAGACAAATGTTAATAGATGCCACCCAAGGGCGTAAAACCCGTGCGGTGATTTACACATCCAGCGGGCATTTGGTGCTGTCTGCGTTGCAGCCGGAAACTATAGCAAGCCGCCTGGACCCGGGCGGAGAAGCAAGCGAAGAATAAAATGGACGGTATGCTGGTAATAATCTCGGGGCCGTCCGGCTCGGGCAAGGGTACTGTGGTAAAACAGCTAAATCCCGATAACGGGTACGCGCTTTCCATCTCTGTCACCACGCGCAAACCACGCGAGGGCGAGCAGCACGGTCGCGATTATTTCTTTACAGCAGAAGAAGACTTTCATACCATGCGACAGGAAAATAACCTGTTGGAGCATTTCTTCTATGTAGGAAATTATTACGGCACACCACGCAAATACGTGGAAGAGCAAATCGCAGAGGGCAAAATAGTTGTGCTGGAAATCGAAGTAAACGGTGCGTTACAGGTAAAAGAAAAATTCCCATCGGCGGTGCTTATATTTCTAATGCCGCCAACGCATTCGGAGCTGGAAAACCGCCTTAAAAAGCGCGGCACAGAAGACGCCGGCACTATAGAGGCCCGCCTGAAACAAGCATTGGAAGAAGTACCCCTCATCCACCGCTACAACTACCTTGTGATAAACGACGTAATACCCGAGGCGGTTGCAAAAATAGACGCAATAGTAGCGGCCGAACGCATGAAGCCCACGCGTTGCGCCGCAAAAATACAAGATTTTTTAAGGAGCTAGACCATGTTAACACCATCTTATTCGGAATTAATGGACGTAATCAAACAAGGCGAAAAGCTGGACAATCGCGTAACCAGCCGCTACACAGTGGTACTCGCGGCGGCAAAGCGCGCACGCCAGCTTACCGACGGCGCAAACCCGCTGACCTATGCCCCCACGGACCGCGCAGTCTCCATCGCGGTAAAAGAAATGAACGAGGGCAAGCTGCGTATTAGGGTAAATGACAGCCTAATCGACTCCGACCAGGAATTTATCAGGCGTGGCGACATTTATCGCTATCGTTCCACCCTTTCCAAAGACGACCTGCGCGAAGACCTTAAACAAGACTACGCGCCCACACCATACGACATAGACAGCGACGAGGAGCATTTCACCCCCTTTGTGGCGGAAGAAAAAGCCGCCACAAAAGAAGACGACGACCTGGCTCTTTACGAAGATACCGACGACGAGCCAAGCTTCGCAGAAGACGAAGAAGTGCCGACCGGTGAGTGATTCGGCCTACGCGTTGGTATGCGTAGACCATACTCACAGCGAAGTAGACAGATTATTTAACTATAAAATACCAAGCGAAATTACGCTTTTAACGGGAATGCGCGTGCGCGTTCCTTTTGGCATGGGCAGCGGAATCCGTATTGGCTATGTTATGGGGCTTTCCGACGAGCTTCCCGAGGATGTTCCGCCTCAAAAAATCAAGGAAATCCACAGCGTCTGCGATGATTTTCCTGTACTTACGGATGAGACATTAGCTTTGTCGTTTTGGATGAAGGATAAATATTACACCACACTGGCCAACTGCGTACGTGCCGTCACACCAAGCAGCAAGGCCGACGGGCGTTTTCCGATGTCGCGAAAAAAACCTACGACCATAAAGCCTACTCCCTCGGACATTACACTAACCGCCGAGCAAGAGCGTGCCGTGGCAATCATAAAAAAAACCACGGATAAACCGCTTCTGTTACACGGCGTCACTGGCAGCGGCAAAACCGAAGTTTACCTCCACGTAATCGCAGATGTACTAACAGCGGGCAAGCAGGCAATCGTACTCGTACCCGAAATCGCGCTTACCCCACAAATGGTAGGCCTGTTTTCCGCACGGTTTGGTGCGGCTGTTGCAGTCACCCACAGCCGCCTAACCTCGGGAGAGCGTTTTCAAATCTGGAAGCGAGCCTTAGACGGCGAAATTTCACTGGTGATTGGGCCTCGGTCGGCTGTATTCGCACCCTTTTTCCGCCTCGGTCTCATCGTCATCGACGAAGAACACGAACATACCTATCATTCCGAGACCTCACCCAAATACGACGCCCGCGAAGTCGCCATAAAACGTGCAGAGCTATCCGGCGCGAAGGTGGTATTGGGTTCGGCTACGCCTAGTCTGGAGAGCTATCATAAAACCGTGGGGGCTTTGCCCCCACCCCCCCACGAACTTTTTAAAAAAAGTTCGACAAAAACTGACAGTTATGAATTGATTAAATTGACTGAGCGCGTTAATAAGACTTTGCCTGAGATTTGTGTTGTTGATATGCGTAAGGAGATTATGCGGGGTAATACTGCTATTTTTGGGCGGGCGTTTAGGGAGGCTTTGCGGGAGACTTTGGACGCGGGGCGGCAGGCTATTTTGTTTCTTAATCGTCGGGGGTATTCTTCTTTTGTTAGTTGTCGGTGGTGTGGGAATGTTATGACGTGTGATTCTTGTCGTGTTAACCATACATATCACGCAGATAAAAATAGGTTGTTATGCCATTATTGTGGTAAGGGTGTTTCTATGCCTACGGTTTGTCCTGCTTGTGGCTCTAAGCATATAAAGCGGTATGGCACGGGGACTCAGAAGGTAGAGGAGGAGATTGCGGAGCTTTTTCCCGAGGTGAGAGTTTTGCGCATGGATATGGATACCACGCGGGGTAAGTTTGGCCATGCTAAGATTTTGGATGCATTCCGCGACGGCGAGGCGCAGGTTTTAATCGGTACGCAGATGGTGGCTAAGGGGCTGGATTTTCCGCGGGTTACTTTTGTGGGGGTTGTGGCGGCGGATATGTCGTTACATACCGGTGATTTTCGTTCTGGGGAGTATACTTTTCAGTTGCTTACGCAGGTTGCGGGGCGGGCTGGGCGAGCCACGGACAAGGGGCGGGNTTTTATTCAGACTTATAACCCCGAGCATTATGCGATTTCGCTGGCGGAAAAGGGCGATTACGAGACTTTTTTTTCGCATGAAACGGGGCTTCGTAAGGCCATGAATTATCCGCCGTTTTCTCATGTGTTTTCTGTTATGTTTAGTGGGCCTTCTGAGCGCGAGGTGATTTCTGCGTTGCATAAGCTTTCTGCTATAATGGATTATTGTATCGAAAAGGACGGCAAGGGGCGGTTTGAAATGATTGGGATTTCGCCCGCGTTTGTCTCCATGGTAAAGAAGCAATTTCGGTGGAAATTGCTTGTAAAATGCCAAGAGGAAACACCTCTCGTCGCTTTTGTGTTATATTGTATACGTAAATTAAAAGAGAACGACCCGTTGAAGGGCTTAACCATACATTTGACAAATACTTTTTCCGAATAGGACGTGTAAAAAATGGCACTACGGCAAATCCGCAGAGAAGGCGACGATATTTTAAAAAAGAAATGCAAGGTGGTAAAGGAAATAACTCCGGCGATTATAGAGCTATTGGATGATATGAAGCAAACCCTGCACGATGTAGATGGAGTAGGCATTGCCGCGTCACAAATCGGCCAACTGAAGCGCATAGTCGTTATCGAATTTGAAGACGAATTATACGAACTGATAAACCCGGAAATAATAGAAAGCGAAGGCACACAAAAATGCAATGAGGCGTGTTTGTCTGTGCCGGGTCGTTGCGGCGATGTGGAGCGTCCGTTTAACATAAAAGTGAAGGCGATAAACCGCGAGGGCGAAGAATACGAGGTAGACGCCGACGACTTCCTTACCTCGATAATGTGTCACGAAATCGACCACCTCGACGGTGTGCTCTTTATAGAAAAAGCCACAAATATCCAAATGATAAACGAAGAACAACTACGCGCCCGCAAACGCGCCCGCAAAAAACGTATGCAAGAACGCAAACTGCAAAGGCAAGGCGTAATCCGAAGGAGGCGTTAGCGTTGAAGATAATCTTTATGGGAACGCCGCAGTTTGCAGTGCCGTCGTTAAAAGCGGTGATAGCGCAGCACGAAGTAGTAGCGGTATGCACCCAGCCCGACCGCCCCGCAGGGCGCGGGCATAAGCTGGCGGCAAGCCCTGTAAAAGAGGTTGCGGTTGCGCATGGGCTGCCTGTTTTTCAGCCGCAGACATTAAAATTGAGCGAATCAAAAGAAATCCGCGACGAGCTTGCGAGCTTTGGCGCGGATATTTTTGTTGTGGCGGCTTATGGGCTGTTGCTGCCCAAGGGCGTGCTAACCATGCCGCCTCACGGCTGTATTAATGTACATGCTTCGCTTTTGCCTGCGTATCGTGGGGCTTCGCCTATGCAGGCGGCTTTGCTTAACGGGGATACCGAGACGGGGATTACGATACAGCAGATGGATACCGGGATTGATACGGGTGACATTATTTTGCAAAAAAAACTGATAATAAATCTCGAGGACAGGCTACCGCAACTACACGACAAAATGGCGGAGCTTGGAGCGGTGGCGTTGCTGGAGGCATTGGCGGCAATCGAAAACGGTACGGCGTCGCACACACCGCAGGATGAAGCATTCGCCACCCACTGCCCCAAATTTAACAAAACAGATGGTTTAATAAACTGGAACGACACAAGCAAAAGCATCATCAACAAAACACGTGCATTAGACCCATGGCCGGGGTGTTACACCATGTATAACGGCGAGGTGTTAAAGATTTGGCGCGTGGATGGGTTATCGTGCGATGATAATGCTGCCCCGGGGACGGTGCTTAATAAGCACACAAAAGGCGGCGTTGTGGTAAAAACAGGCGATGGCGCAGTTTTTGTTACGGAGCTGCAAGCTGTGGGTAAAAAGCGGATGGACGCTACGGCGTTTTTGCGCGGGTTTAAAATTAACGCAGGGGATGTGTTTGGGTGATGGTAAAAGTCACAGGTAATCATAACACCGCCATTTGTTACACAAATGAGCTTGAGCCTGCTTCTTACGAGCAGATAAAAACCGTGTGCGACCGCGAGGAGTTTTCCGATTGCAAAATTCGGATTATGCCGGATGTACATGCGGGCATGGGTTGCACAATCGGCACGACCATGACTATTTCCGATAAAATCGTGCCGGGAATGGTTGGCGTCGATATAGGCTGCGGCATGGAGACGGTAAAAATCGCGGAACGAGAAATTGATTATGCCGCTCTCGACGAGCTAATTAGGCACGAAATCCCCGCGGGCTATGAAATCCGTAACACACACCATCCGCTAAACGCCGAGATTGATTTGAGCAAGTTAAAAATCGCTGATTATGTTAATCCGGAACGCGCAAAGCGCAGCATAGGTACTTTGGGCGGTGGAAATCACTTTATCGAGGTAGGACGCTCGGAAGGCGGGGAGCTTTACCTCGTTGTGCATTCGGGAAGCCGTCATTTGGGAACGCAGGTAGCGGATTATTACCAAGATGAGGCGTATAAGACACTTTGCGGGAATTCTCGTGCGCAAATCGAAGAAGCTATCGCCGCGCTAAAGGCGGAGGGGCGGGATAAAGAGATTTCCGACACGATAAAAAAGCTAAAGCGGCAGGTAAATACGGACTGCCCCAAGGCTCTTTCTTATGTAAGCGGCACGTTGTTTGATGATTACATCCATGATATGAAGCTGACACAGCATTTTGCCACGCTAAACCGCAAGGCCATGACAGAAGTTATTTTGCGTGGCATGAGGCTTACCGAGGTAGAGCGGTTTACGACGATTCATAATTATATTGATACTGAAACAATGATGTTGCGCAAAGGCGCAGTATCTGCAAAGGCAGGCGAACGCCTACTAATCCCCATAAACATGCGCGACGGAAGCCTAATTTGCGTGGGCAAGGGTAACGAAGACTGGAATAGCTCTGCTCCCCACGGCGCAGGCCGTCTAATGAGCAGAACAGCGACAATAAAAGCCATAAAAATGGATGATTACGAAAACGAAATGCGCGGAATATTCACAACCTCCGTAAACCGAAAAACCCTCGACGAAGCCCCCATGGCCTACAAAAGCATGGATGAAATCATAAGCCATATCGCCCCCACTGCGGAAATCATCGAGCGGATTAAACCGACGTATAATTTTAAGTCCAGTACGTAGATGTTTTTTTGGTTAAAAGCGTTACGACCCGCATAAATACAGGGTTGTTGACAGATTTTATTAAAACATACATAATCACGGCATGGAAAACATACGCGAGCGCATAAAATCCGATGAGATTGATAAGACTGTGAATGCCGAGAAGCAAAACAGGCATATCCGTGATAACAGCGGATATATTAAAGGGCGCAGTTATTTGCTGGATGGGGTAAGTGCGCAGCGGCTGGTGGATACGTACCACGGCACAGGGAGAGAGGCATTTACCGGTGATGGTAGATGGAAAAATAAAGAAACGATAACATTGGATAAAATTATCGGAGTTAACATAGACCCCACTACAGGTGAGGAAACATACACCAACAAATTTGTAATACACTATAGCAAAACGGGAACACATGTTGTACCATCCAGAGGGAGGCTGCAATTATGAAATTATGGGAATACACAAATAAACGACTAAAAATAACAGATGTAAACGGTAAAATTCATACAGGGATTGGCGACCATTACACGTCGGAATTAGATAGCCCCGAGGGTGTTGCTACTTTATCGCTTGACCCTGACGGCAGGGATGATATTTATATTGAATTTGAAGAAAGCGAAATTCTTAAAATTGAGATACTCCCCGCCGAGGTTCCCATTTTAGCGGAGGCTATCTGAATATACCTTCGCAGATATCTCTGTATTGTTTATTTTTGGTTGTGGCGGTGGCTTGTACTATCGCTACTATTTTTTTGTCGGGGTAGATGTTGAGTTCTTGGCCGCCGAAGCCTAATCCGCGGTAGCCGCCTTCGAATAGCCACCATAGGAAGCCGTAGTCTTGGCTTGCTTGGGAGGGGGTGGTGGAGAGGTTTACATATTCTTGGGAGGCGTGGTTTAGCATGTGGTTTCCTATTTTGGCCATGTCTGTGGCTGTTATTTTGTTGCAGGTGCAAACATTGCCGCATACGCCGCATTTTGAAGCTTTTTTGCCCTTATTGCTTATCCCAAGCGGCTCGTATAAAAATTCATTTATCGCGCTGTCTGCTGTGCCGCCGTATGCTTTGCCTATGATTTCGGCAAGCAAAATTGTGTCCCATTCTTTGTATAGGAATTTTGTGCCGGGGGGATTTGTTACCTGTACATTTGCGATATGCAAAATCGGGTCTTTGGCGCGTCTGAATTGCTCCAGCATTGGGCAACTGTATTTTGGGCCGGGGTTAAAATATATTCCGGAGGACATCGTAAGCAGGTGACGGATTGTGATTTGCCTGTGCAGGGGGTCGATGTTTTGTGCAAATTGCGGCAGGAGGGTGTAAATTGGCTCGTCAATGCTTTTTATCAGCCCTTTGTCGAGGCAGATACCAAGCGTTATCGATAGGACACTTTTCCAAACAGACATCATTGTGTTTAGTGTGTTTTCGTCAAATTTATTATAATAACGCTCAAATACAAGCTCGCCGTTTTGATAAATTACGATTGCGTTTACAAGGCGGTATTGTTTCGCTTTTATATAGTGGTCGAGGTTGCGTAAAAACTCCATGTTCATGGCAAGTACCGTCCTATTATTGATTTTTTGTTTTCCTTTAGCTCCGCAGGTGTGCCTGTTGCGAGGATGTATCCGCCGTCGCTTCCGCCGCCGGGGCCCATTTCTATTATGTGGTCGCAGTTTGCCAGTACGATGGGGTCGTGTTCTGTGACTATGACGGAATTTCCGTTGTCCACAAGCTCTTGCATTAGACGGATTAGCTTTTCGCTGTCGGAAAATGAAAGCCCCGTCGTCGGCTCGTCCAAAATATATAAGAAGCCGCTTGTTTTATTTGATTTTCCCAGTTCCTTAGCAAGCTTTAGGCGTTGCGCCTCGCCGCCCGATATTGTGGGCGTTTGTTGCCCAAGCTTCATGTAGCCCAGCCCTACGCGGTCGAGAGTTTTTAGCATTCGGTAGCTTGCCGCGTTTTTTTCTTTGAAGAAATCGACGGCGGCGGTTATGCTCATACCCAGTATGTCGCGGATGTTTTTTCCGTCAACAACCACGTTCATAACATCGGGTAGAAAGCCTGTGCCTCCGCATTCCTCGCATTCTATGTGGATGAAATTTCCGAGGCCTACGTGGTAGTGGATTTCGCCGTTTCCCATGCATTTTCGGCATTTCCCCTCTGCGTTTACCGAGAACATCCCCGCGCCAAAGCCTAGCTGCGCCGCGCTTGGGGAATCGGCAAACATTTTGCGTACACGGTCGAAGATTCCTGTATATGTTGCGGGGCAGGAGGTGCGGCTTCGGCCGATGGGCTTTTGGTCGATGATTAGGCATTTTTTTATTTTTTCGTAGCCGATTATTTTTACTTGGGGAAGGAGAATGGTTTCTGCTTCTTCGTCTTCGTGGGTTACTGTTTTAAGGACTTCTTTTAGCTTTGGGACTAATGTGTCGGAGATTAGGCTGGACTTGCCGCTGCCCGATACCCCCGCCACACCAACAAGCAGCCCCAGCGGTATTTGCACAGAAAGATTACGCAAATTGTGAATTTGGCAGTTTTCCAACCGCAAAAAATCGCCCGCTTTTTTGTAATGCGTCTTAACAGGCAGCGCACGCTCGCCGGAAAGATACGGTGCGGTAGCGGAATTTTTTACCTTTACAAAATCGTCGTATTTGCCTTGGAAGATTTTTTCGCCGCCGTATTCCCCTGCGTTTGGGCCGAGGTCTATGATGTAATCCGCCGCCTGCATAAAGCCGATGTCATGCTCTACGGCGACAACTGTGTTTCCGCGTTGTATCAGGCTTTTGATTATGCTAATCAATTTTTGCTTCTCGACCTCGTGCAGCCCAATAGTTGGCTCGTCAAAAATAAAAATGATGGAATCCATCTCCGCAATTATATAACTCACCAAAAAAAGCCGTTGGATTTCGCCACCGGATAATGTGGGCAGCGGGCGCGAAAGCGCGAGGTGGTGAAGGCCTACGTCTATCATGCATTCGAGCTTTGTGATAATTTCGCCGATAAGCTTTGTGGCTTGCGGTTTTATGCTTTTTAAAAAATCACATAGGTCTCTGATATACATATTCTCAAACTCGGTGATGGTTTTGCCGCCGACTTTTGTGTTGTTTGCCTGCTCACCAAGGCCGCTGCCGTTGCATTTTGGGCATGGGGTTTCGTACACACAGTTTGAATTTGTAATCCAGTTGTCTCGTTTTCTGCCGATACTCCATTTGTATAAATGGATAATCCACGGGAACATGCCGTTAAAATATCTTGTGCCTCTGCCGCCGTATCTGAAATTATCAAACTCTGCCTCGTTTAGCGAATCAATCGTCTGCGTGTGGGAAAGCCCAACGGCGGCACAGTAATCTACAAAATTTTGCGTGTGGTATCCGTAGCTACGCGATTCTTTATTTTTCTCGTCTATGGCTTGGGTGAAAAAATCAAAAAGCGTCCGTGTTTTGTCGCCAAAAAATATGTCTTCGTTTACCTGATGAATCCGCCCGCTTCCCAAACATCTGACACACATGCCCTTTGGTGAGTTTTTTTGGAACATTTCCATGATAAGCGAATCTCCGTAGTCGTACTCCGGAGCGCGGCTGCCGTATGCGGCAAATAATACAGCCATCATCGCGCTTATCTTTGTGCGCGTGCCGACGGTGCTGCGCGGGTTTGACTGGCGCGTAATCCTCTGCTCCACCGCCACCGTAGGCGAAAGCCCCGTAATACTATCGAAGGTAGGTACATTGTCTACCATAAACTGCGTGTTGGAAAACATCAGGTATCGTCGCTTTCCCTCCTCATACAGAGTATCGAAGGCAAAGCTGGATTTTCCGCTCCCCGAGACACCTGTGATAACGGTTAGCTTGTCCTTTGGGATTTCTATGTCTATGTTTTTTAAGTTGTGTATGCGTGCGCCTGTGATTTTTATGGTTTTCATTTGAACACCCTTGCCATGATTGGAATATGTTGTATTTTGTCACTATATTGATATAATTGCAACAAGCATACCGCGAGGGTTGGCTTGCGCTTACCGCGCTGGGTATGTATCTGGCATTTTTGAGCAGAAAACACGATAAGCAGGACAAAGAAAAATAGCCGCCCTCGGCCGAGGTTTGCGGCTATTTTGAATTAAATTCCATTTAGCAGTGAAGCCAAGCCACAGCGTTATGTGACCGCAAATGCGAGCGCAGTTCGCTCGTAGCTCCAGCTCACGGTATCCGCCGTGGGCTGATTTTATTATATACCATTTTGGTAGTCCGTCAAACATTATTTTTAAGGTAGCAAGATATTTGAATTTATATTTGGGATTATTTCTGCGATTTCCGGGTAGGCTTCACGGACGCGGATTTGGTCTTGGTGGCGTAGGTTTGTTTCGTTTGCGATGGGAAGGGGCAGGATTTGGATGTATGGTTGGCCTGCGGTGTTTGTGAATTTTACCCATGTGGGGATATATGAGGCGTCTGCTAGGATTGCGCCGTTTTCGGTTTTCTCGAAGTATAGGTTTAGGATTACGCCTGTTTCTGTGGGCGGCTCGCGCTGGGAGGATATGAAGTTTCCCAGACAATAGGCTATAAAGCCTTGGCGGGTAGTGCCGTTTTCTTCTATTTGCACAAAGCCCATGGGCTGCACTACGTGTGGATGGCCTGCGATTACTACATCTGCGCCGGCTTGCAGCATTAGCATTGCCACGTCTTTGAACTCCTGCCGCACAAAAAGCTCGTACTCGTTGCCCATGTGTGGAGTAACTATCACTATGTCCGCCAATGCGCGGGCCTTTTTTATATCGGCCTGCATTAGTCCTGTGTGCATTAGGTTTACAAGATACTCACGGCCAAACGGGGGACTATTTGCGCCTGCGCTGAACGTATATGCAAGAAAGGCAAATCGGATTCCGTTAATCTCGCGGATTAGGATTGTGTCGCGCTCGGTTTGGTTTCGGTAT
This sequence comes from Defluviitaleaceae bacterium, assembly GCA_009786685.1. GTDB lineage: Bacteria > Bacillota > Clostridia > Lachnospirales > WQUN01 > WQVC01. The sequence continues at coordinate 20,614 of WQRQ01000020.1, read as the reverse complement.
GTGCCGACGGTGGCGATTCCGAGGCTGTCAAGAAAGTCGAGGGTGCGAAGCAACCCGTCCACGCCTTGGTCGAGAGAATGATTATTTGCGGTGGAAAGCAATCCAAAGCCCGCACGCTTTAACGCATAACCAAACTCGTCGGGGGCAGAAAATAGCGGAAAGCAACTAAAAAACCCACTAAACGTCGTCTCCAAATTGCCTATAGCCAAATCCGCACTTTGCAAATGCGGCGCGACAAGTGCGAACGCACGGTCGAAGCAACTCTGCAACTGCGCCTCATGCAACATTATGTCGCCTACAAAGGTTAGGCGCGTGGTTTTTTCTTCCCGCGCACCAATTATTATTTTATACGACGTCGTCTCATCCAACCCCGCGCCCAAAAATTCTGCGGCACAAGCACGGTCTACAATTTGCGGACGAAGCCCCCGCGCCTCCAAATACTTCAAAAATATAATCATAGCCGCAGGCGAGTCGAGATAATGGTCGCTTAACGTATGAATCTTTTCCAACTCATGCGCAAGAATCGCCGCCGTAGTAACACGGTCACGCTCAACAGCCAAAGACGGCGTTAAAAAATGCGAAAAATCTACAGACGCCACAAGCAACACATTTAACCCCGACGCCGCAATCCAATTCTCCAACCACTCATAAATAATAATAGTCTCCTCAAAGCTTAACGAGCGATTAAGCAACACAGGCGCGACCTTTACACCGGGCAAATAATAATATATGTACGGAATAAAAATACCGGCGGCATGGTCATTTTGCATATGTGCGTGGCTAACCGCCGCGTCAATACCCGGCGCGGCAAGCATATCCTCAACAAACCCACAATGCGAAAACACCCCACCCCCAACATCCCAACCTCTGCACGACAAAATAACAGGCGCGAAATCCCCCTCATGGTTAGGCGCAACAATAACCACAAGGTCATACTCATCAACAAAAGCCGCCGCCGCACCAAAAAACCCACTAATCATACTAGCCGCCGTAATATGATGAGGCACAACCCCCGCATAAATATGCCCATCAACCTCATAAACACGAGGGTGCGCCGTCGAAAAAAGAAAAACCTCATGCGGCACATGCAAAATTGCGTGTGAAACCTCGTTTGAAACCTTGGGGGGAACTTTTGAAAAAGTTCCCCCCAAACCCCCTTCAAAACTTTCGTAGGAAATCGAGCAAAGCTCGATTTCCCTGTTGGGGGTCAAGGGGGCTGCGTCCCCTTGTGGGGTGTTGGGGCGAAGCCCCAAGGTCTTTGTTATTAAAGCAGCAATGAATACGATTGTTAGTGCGACGATATATTTTTTCACCGGGTGCTTCCCCATATATGGTTTTCGAGGTTGTGGTTTGTGATATAGGTTGTGCCCTCGGCCATGTCTGCATCGTATAGGGATAGGGCGTAGTAGTGTAGGGTGCGGGTTAGGGGGGCGTTGGGGTTTGCGTGTAGGGTTAGTTGGATGAGTTGGCGTTGGGTGTGATTGACGGAGTACCATGGGCGGGCGGTGTGGAAATGGCGTGAGGGTATAAAGCGTTTGTTTGAGGGTAGGCGGTCGTAGATTGTGAAAGTGCCTCGGGCGTCGTGGGGTAGGGTGATGTTTAGGGTTACGCGGTATAGGTTGGCGGCGGGGGTGATTGTGCGTGTGATTTGTATGCGAGAATCGGCGGGATTCCAGTTTGATGAGTTGTAGGATTGGAAGGATAGGTGGAATGCGGTTTCGCCGGAGATGGGGGTTAGGTTTAGGGAGTGGAATTGTTCGTAGGAGAGGTGTAGGTGCAGGCGGTCGAAGTTTTGGAGTATGGCGGTGTGGGTTTGGTCGTGGAGGGTGTATTCGAATTCGGAGATTGTGTCGCCTAGGAATACGGCGCGGCGCACGAAGTTAATGCGCTCGGGTATGTCGCTTACGAATAGGTTTTGCTCGGGGCGGTTTATGTGTTGCCATGCTGCGGTGGGGTTTATTGCTGTGTTGATGAAAAAGTGTAGGGTTTGTACGGTTTCTCGGCTTGTATCTGCAAAGGTGGCGTATGGTGCTTCTTCTGCGCCAAAGCCGATTAGCAGGTATTGTGAGGGTTTGTCGAGCCGTGTAATTAGGTTTGCCGCGCCGTTGTCGTCGCCTGCGGCGACGAGTGCGGCAGCCAGTTTTAGTCCTCGAAAATATTCGGAGGGATTAGTGTCGCGTGCTTCTTGTTGGATTTTCAGGAGTACGGGTTCGCCAATGCCTGCGAGTGCAAGGAGTGCGGCTGCGCGGCGGGCGGGGTTTTCGGAAGCCAGCTCCGGGAGTACGAATTCTTTTATGCGGGAGGGGTTAACAAATTCCGGGAAGGAGGCGGCAAAGCGGGCTGTGTAGAAAAGGTCGGGGTTTTCGTAGGTTAGCTCGGGGATTCCGCCATTGTGATTGGCGTGGACGATGGCGCGGACGGCATATGGGTCGCTTTCTCCCGTAAAGAAATAGTCTCGGAAGGCAGCGGCAGCGATATAGTCTGTGCGAGATGAGTTTCGGCCAAAGGTGCTGTTTAAAATGCGTGTGAGCGGGCGGATATTAGCGTTTGTGAGGGTAAGCCGCACAGGGAAGGGGCGCATGTTAAATAGTGCGGGGTGAAGGGAGTGTGGGTTTTCCGTGGAGATTTCGCCTGCGAGGTGGTTTTGGATTATTAGGGCGTATTCTGCTACGGTGAAGGGTCTTTCCAATGCGTCGGTATAGTCGCCGGAGGTGGCGATTACTTGCATTTTGTAGTCGCCCGGGGGTAGCTTGCCTGCGTTAAACACGGCGCGAGGGTTGCGTGAGGCTTCGATTGTTTGGCTATCGGTAAAGATTATTTCGTCGCCGCTTAGGATATTAAAGGTGTAATGCACGTCGCTAAAGGTCCGACCAAATGGCCTAAATGACCTAACCACAGCGGCGATATCGTCACCAACTATAAACTCATTTGTGTACAAAAGCTCCACGTAAAAGTTCAGTGTGGAGGTTATATTTACTACACTTTCGCCGGCAAAGCCGCATTCTGTGAGGGCTAGGGCGGTTACGCGCCATGATGTTATTTGGTCGGGAAGGGTGAAGGTTAACGTCGCGACGCCGTCGGTGGTAAGCACTTTTTCGAATACTGGATTATCCACAAAAAAGTCGCGGAAGCTTATACTGTCGCCACCGTCGTCACCGCCACCGCCTTCTGCGCCGCCTCCGAAGTTACCGAAATTATGCTGGGTGTGTGAGGCAAACTGGTGGGTATTCATCATCCACGCCCATACGGTGGAGCTTTGGTATAAGCGCGACAAAAAGTTTGTGTTATGCCGGGAGCTTTGGATTGCGGATTCATCCACGACGCTGATTAGGACTTGGGCGGGTTTTTCTGTATGGATTTGTACTGTTACTTCGTCGCCGGGGCGATATTCTTCTTGGCAAAAGGTGAGTTCAACTTCCAACTCGCGCTCACTAAAATCATGCCGTATAGAAATCGGATTTGGTACAGGGAAGATATACTGCCCGTCAAAAAACGCGCCAAAAAGTATGGCATTGCTAACCGCCGCCTCGGTAAATGTTAGCTGTACTCCTGAGACATCACCCGTCGCCACGTCGATTATGCCGTCACGTGCGAGTATGGCGATGATTCTGCCTTCTGTGAGGATTATTGCCTCATCGTGTGAGCCGCTCCACCACCAGTTGTCTTCCGACTCAACTATAGTGACATCAATCGTTTCTCCAATGCCAAATGTATTGCCGTAGGAAAGCGGGAAAAAGAAATGCCGCATAGTAGAAGTCTGCACATATGCGTTACGCCAAGGCGTTTGCACCCACGACATGGTAGGACGTCCCTGTGTATCGTTAAAAAATATCTCCATGCGATAGTTGATTAGCCTGCTGTCCGAGACAGGTAAATCCGTAACCACGGCGCGGCCGTTTTCTGTAGTGCCTTGCACTATGCGGTACAGGCTTGACGTGGTGTTAAAATCGTAGGTAGTCACCATGCGGCGGTTAATATGGTCGTATTGTTGGGTGCGCACGGTTTGCGTTGTAACAAAGCGGGTAATATGGATTTCGAAATCCACATCCACCGCCGCGCCTCGAAAAATATCCGGATGGATATGCACCCATGGTAACGAGCCTTGTTTGGCTTCTTCGATATTTTCGATAATAATGCGGTTGGATGTTATCGTCATTATATCGTCGTTGAGTTGGGCTTCCAGCATAGTATCACGCTGGGCTACGATATGCGGAAGGCCGATTCCCTGCGAAGCCTGCCCTTCGCCCACAGTCCCGTACCAAAAACTGCTCCAGTGTGGCTGCCAATCGCGACGCAAATGCGGCTCATCAACAATAGGCAACGCCCCCGCCGCTATGCCGTATTCATTTGTTATTAAATCGGGTATGCGTGGGCTATGTGTTCTTAGCTGAACGCCGTCCACAGGCCGCCCCGCAAAGGTGGTTAGGCGGATTTCTGCCTGTGCGTACTCGCCTGCGGCGTACACCAACCTATCCAAACTGCCGTTAATTACAAAGGGAATGTTGGCATAATCCAAAAACTCCACCCACGACGACATAAGCCGCTCGCCGTTAACCTCCACGCTAATATCCGTAAAACCAAACATATTTGTAACAGGAATACGCATAACAAAGCTGTTAAATCGGTCTAATGTAATCGGCATTTCTATCATATCGCCGATACGGAGTGTAAAAATATCCTCGGCAGAATGCGCCTGCCCGTAACGCGGGCGGATTACGCCAAAAACATCCACGGTATCATTGGGCCGATAGGTAGGGCGGTCGGTATACATATAAAAAAGAAAACGCTCGTTAGGCATAAGCTCACGATTACCGAAGGTAGGCTTAACATAAGCAAAAGGCAAATAATCGCGGTAGCTAATGACGACAGACGCACGTCTGTCACGCAAAGTGGGAATGATGGCAATGCCCTCGTTGTTTGTGCTTGCATTTGTGACACCGCCGACATCTATACGTGCGCCCCGTGCAGGCTCGCCCGTGGCGGCGTCATTTACCCAAAACAAAGCCTCGTCGTCCACAGAAAGCGAATAAACCGAAATCGGTGACACCTGAATAAACTTATGGGCGACGATATCCATGCCCTGCTGAACAGAAGTAATCTCCGCTACATAAACCCCTTCCGGTAAGGTGCGTCCCAAAAATAAGAAATGGAAACTATCCCACTCCGAGCCAAAGGTTTGTACCTCTTTAACGGATTCTTCTATAAGCACAGCGTTGTCCACACCTGTAAAATTTAAAAAGCTATCGATATCCGGCAATTCGTATAAACGCACATTAAATTCTCGTCCATGGAAATCACGGGAGATATTAAGTGCGACAAAGACCTCATTCCAGGGCAAAAACGTCTCGTACGCACTGCCGATAACAGAAAACGCAGGCGCGGCAGCCGTTCCCCAAGTTGTGGTAAACGAAAAAACAAAATTCTCCGCCAAAACTTCACCGCTTACACCCACCAGACCTTCACGGATTGTAACCGTGTACATACGGTTAAACTCCATGGCATTTGGGGCAAAAATATAGGTGTTGTCCCGCTTAAAAAAACTACCCTCCGCCACAGGCGGGTCAATAGAAAAAGCCCGCTCGAAGGAGGCTAAGCCTCCTTCAATGGGCTGATTAAAAGTGATTTCTATGCCTGCGTTGTTTGGCACGTTAAACGTAGCGTCCGCAGGCGAGGTATTAGTAACCCTAAAAACATCCACAGTTTGAAACGCATGAGAAAGCGCGGAAAACCCCAGCGGCCGATAAACAAAGTTTACAACGGAGTTAACCGCAAGCTCTTCTTCAAACTGCAACAAAAAGCGATTGCTGCCATGTGGCTCAAGAGAAAACGCCGCATTATCCCGTGTAGATAAAAACTCCGTCAAATGCTCCTTAGAAAGTGACTGCGTATCCGAGCTTACCAAAAAGTCGGAATCCACATCCACCCCAAATTCCGAGTAAGAAAGTGCCTCAATAGTAATCCGCCCAAGCGCGGAAGGCGCAATCTCAAAATCGAAAAAGTCTTCGCCGGGCGCAGTAGCAACAAAGCCTCCGTTTTGCGTAAAAACACCATTTCCGTTTTCTGCAAAATCCGCGTAATCACTGTCTTCCCCACCGGAAAAACTAATAATAAGCGCGGCAGATACCACCGCAAGTATCAACACGATTGCAATAGAAGAAAAAGTTATAATTAATTTTTTATCATTTTTAGAAAGCTTTGAGAATTTAGAAAGCATTGTTTAGCCTCCTTCTAAGCCGAGCGAACTTCGCTCGACACGCTGTCATAATAGTGTATTCCCAAAAACAAAGCAATGATACACCGCTATTTGACATATAATTGACAAAATCTTAAAATATGTCACAAGAGGCGGTGGGGTTAAATGCCAAGTTCCGGAGTACATCTGATGGTCGCACAAAAAGTAAGGCCGCATGGCAGCGACCTCTTTTTTACAGGGAGCATTGCGCCCGACGCCGTAGACGGCAGATACGAAAAAGACAAATCGCATTTCCGCGACGTGGAGGACAGACATGGCGCATTAGTGGCTCTCGCAGAAAAAACCACAGGCGATTTTGCCGAGGGTGTTCTGCTGCATCTATACGCCGATTGGAAATGGGATATTTCCATTTTGCAAGAATTTATCGAAAAATCGGACGCCAGCTGGTTTGCCACATACAGATACGAAAACGGACTTGCGAGTAATTACGCATTCCAAAAGGCCAAATGGTTAAAACCTGTTTTTGACAAAATAGCCGAAGTAAACCCCAACGATTACGGAAAAATCCCCGGTGCTTCTCCCGAAAAAATAAAAGAATATATAACCAAAACCTACAAATGGCACACAGAAAATATAACAGCACCTTCATCGGCCTTCCCGCCCGATGTGATAGAAAAATTTACATCGCAGTGCGCGGAGGAATATTTGCTGTGGAGGAAGGAAAGGTAGATAAAAATGTCTAAGTACGATTTTAAGGCAATAGAAAAAAAGTGGCGTGAGCGTTGGGCGGCGTCGCCTGTGCAGCGCGATACGGAGGACAAGCCTAAGTTTTATTGTTTAGATATGTTCCCATACCCCTCGGGGAGTGGCTTGCATGTGGGGCATTGGCGCAATTATGTTCTTAGTGATGTGATTTCTCGGCACAAGGTTTTGCAGGGGTTTCATGTTTTGCACCCCATGGGTTGGGACGCATTTGGGCTGCCTGCGGAAAACAACGCTATTAAAAAAGGCATTCATCCGACGATTTCTACCGAGGAAAATATCGCAAGCATGAAACGCCAACTCGACGAAATAAGCGCGCTTTACGACTGGGACTACGAAATTGACACCACCGACCCCAATTATTACAAATGGACACAATGGATATTTGCGCGCATGTTTGAAAAAGGCCTCGCCTACGAGAAGGAAATGCCCCTAAACTGGTGTCCCACCTGTAAAGTAGTGCTGGCAAACGAAGAAGCCGTAGGCGGCGTATGCGAACGCTGCGGCGGCGAAGCCACCAAAAAAAATCTACGCCAATGGATGTTAAAAATAACAGAATACGCAGAACGCCTGATAGCCGACCTAGACGGACTGGACTGGCCGGAAAAAGTAAAAAAAATGCAAGCCGACTGGGTAGGAAAAAGCCATGGCGCAGAGATAAACTTTGACATTGTTTTTTTGGGTCAAACCGGAAAAGTAACGCTTACGGCTTACACCACCCGCCCCGATACCCTATACGGAGCGACATTTATGGTGCTTGCGCCGGAGCATGAGCTTGTTTCTAAAATAGCGACGGCGGAGCAAAAGAGCGCGGTGGAAGCATATGTGCGCCAAGCTGCTTCTCGCTCAAATGTAGACCGCATGGCGGACAAGGAAAAAACAGGCGTATTCACAGGCGTATACGCCACAAACCCCATTACGGGACGCACAGACATGCCCGTTTGGGTGGCGGATTATGTTTTGGCCGACTACGGCACCGGTGCGATAATGTGCGTTCCCGGGCATGACGACCGCGATTTCGAATTTGCGACTAAGTTTAACCTTCCTATTGTGGAGGTGATTTCTGCTACGGGGGCGGCTTCGGGCGCACCGCTTTCGGAGGCTTATGTTGGCGACGGCGTTCTTGTAAATTCCGACAAGCACAACGGGCTTTCTATTGCGGAAGCAAAAAAAGCCATCACCGCCGCCCTGGAAGAAAAAGGCGCGGGCAAGGAAACCGTTAACTACAAGCTCCGCGACTGGGTTTTTTCGCGGCAGCGTTACTGGGGCGAGCCTATTCCCATTATCCATTGCGACGACTGCGGGGTTGTTCTTGTTCCAGACAAAGACCTTCCCGTTATGCTGCCAAAGGTGGAAACATACCAGCCCACCGACACGGGAGAGTCACCATTGTCGCTGGTAGATGAATGGGTAAATACCACCTGTCCAAAATGCAGCAAACACGCCAAACGCGAGACAAACACTATGCCCCAATGGGCAGGCTCGTCGTGGTACTTCCTACGCTACGCAGACGTTAACAACGCCGACGCACTAGCAAGCAAGGAAGCACTAAAAAAATGGCTCCCCGTAGACTACTATGTAGGCGGCGTAGAACACGCAGTTTTGCACTTACTCTACGCTCGCTTTTACACGAAATTTTTATTTGACATAGGCGCGGTGGATTTTCAAGAGCCGTTTGTGAAATTATTTAACCAAGGCATGATAAACAAAAACGGCATGAAGATGGCAAAATCCAAAGGCAACGGCGTATCACCCGACGAACTGTTACCGCGCTACGGCTGCGACGCCCTGCGTATGTACGAGCTATTCATAGGCCCGCCGGAGCTTGACGCGGAATGGATAGACAACGGAATCGACGGCGTATACCGCTTCCTGAATAAAGTATGGCGTCTGGCCTCCGAAACACCAATCGCCGCCGACAACGCCGAACACGAACGCCTCCGTCACCGCCTAATCCACGACATAACCACCCGCTTGGAAAACCTAACCCTAAACACCGTAGTAAGCGGCTTTATGGAGCATACAAACGCACTGGCAAAATGCGAGAATATCCCAAAATCCACACTGGAAGCCTTAGCCATACTACTATCCCCCTTTGCGCCGCATATAGCAGAAGAAATCTGGGAGCATTTAGGCCACAAAGACACCATCTTCGCCCAAAAATGGCCAACCTACGACCCCGCAAAGCTAAAATCCGACACGGTAGAAATCGCCATGCAAATAAACGGCAAACTACGCGGCAACATCCAAATCCCAACAGGCGCAGAAAAAGAAGCCGCCCTGGCCCAAGCCAAAGAAGCCCTATCCGATAAGTTGGCAGGTATGAAAATAATAAAAGAAATCTACGTACCAAACAAAATAGTAAACTTTGTAGTCAAGGGATAATAAATCTCAAAAAAATGCGATTCGCACCGGCGAATCGCATTTTTAATAACGTCAAAGTTTGGGTCAAGCCTTTTCAAAGGCTTGCAGGGTTTGGGACGGCGTCCCAAGGTCTTTTCTTATTCATCCATGTTTTCATCCTCGTCGCTACTGTCATCATCGGGGATTTTTGCTATTGATACGACTGTGCTTTCGTCAGCCATGTTGATTAGCTTTACGCCCGAGGCGTAGCGGCCTTGGACGGAGATATCGGCTATTCGGATACGGATTACGACGCCTTCGGAGTTGATGAGCATTAGGCCGTCGGTTTCTTGTACGGCTTCTATGCCTACGAGGTTGCCTGCTTTTTCTGTGGTTTTGTAGATGATGACACCGTAGCCGCCACGGTTTTGGCCTCGGAAGGCCTCGACGGGGGTTACTTTTCCGTAGCCGTTTGCGGCGACGAGCAGAACTTGGCCGTCTGCTACAGTGGAGCCTATAATTTCGTCGTTTTCGCGGAGCTTCATGCCGCGTACGCCCATTGCTGTGCGGCCTACGGCGCGGGCTTGACTCTCGTGGAAGCGAATGCCTCGTCCTTCTTTTGTGGCGAGGAACAGCTCGCGGTCGCCGTCGGAGCGTAGGACTTCTATTAGGGTGTCGTCCTCTTTGAAGGTGATGGCGTTAAGGCCGCCTTTGTGTATGCGTGAGTATAGTTCGAGGGCGGAGCGTTTTATCAAACCTTTGCGCGTTACCATGATAAGGAAGCCTTCCCAATCGTTTTTGGTAACGGGAATCATGGCTGCGATTTTTTCTTCGCCGGCGAGGTTTAGAAGGTTGACGAGGGGCATTCCTTTGGCTTGGCGACCCGCCTCGGGGATTTCGAAGGCACGTAGACTGAAGGCGCGGCCTCGGGTGGTAAAGAAAAGGATGTTGTCGTGGGTGTTTGCTACGAATAGGTCGGTTACCCAGTCTTCTTCGCGGGTTTGCATTCCTATTACGCCGCGTCCGCCGCGTCCTTGGCTGCGGTAGGCGTCGAGGGGGATTCTTTTGATATAGCCAAACTGGGATAGGGTGATTACGCTTTGGGCTTCGTCTATGAGGTCTTCCATGTTTATGTCTCCGTAGTCGTGGACTATGGCGGTGCGGCGTGGGTCGCCGTATTTGTCTTTTATTCGGGTTAGCTCGTCGGTTAGGACTTGGAGCAGGTAGTTTTCGTCGGATAGGATTTTCTTTAGCTCGGCTATCAGGGCTTGCAGCTCGTTATATTCTTCTTCAAGTTTTGCACGGGCAAGGCGCAGGAGTGCGCGCCAGCGTAGGTCGAGGATGGCTTTTACTTGGATTTCCGATAGGTCGTAGCGTTCCATCATTATGGGGGCTACGTCGGCTTCGTCCTGGTGAGAACGGAGAAGCGCGATTATATCGTCTACGTGGTCGAGGGCTTTAAGCAGGCCTTCCACTATGTGGGCGCGGCGTTCTGCTTTGGCCAGGTCGAAACGGGTGCGGCGGGTTATTACTTCTTTTTGGTGAATGATGTAATGCTCTATCATCTCGCCCAGGTTTAGAACTTTTGGCTCGTTTTTAACGAGGGCGAGCATTATTATGCCGTGGCTTTCTTGCAGTGGGGAAAGCTTGTATAGCTGGTTTAGGACTACGTTTGCGTTTGCGTCCTTGCGTAGCTCTATTACTATGCGGACGCCGTTACGATTGGATTCGTCGCGGATGTCGGTTATGCCGTCAACTTTTTTGTCTTTTACGAGGTCGGCCATTTTTTTGACGAGATTGGCTTTATTTACTTGGTATGGGATGGCCGTTACGCGGATTTGTTCGCGACCGCTTTGGCCGGGAAGCGGCTCTATGATGGCGTCGGCGCGTAGGATTACCTTACCGCGGCCTGTTTCGTAGGCTTCGCGAATGCTGTTTGTGCCAAGGATTGCGCCGCCTGTGGGATAGTCGGGGGCTTTTACTATGTCGATGAGGTCTTTTAGTGGAGTTTCCACGCCTTCGCGCATGTGGTTTATGCGGTGCAAAATTGCTGTGGTTACGTCGGTTAGGTTATGCGGCGGGATGTTTGTGGACATGCCAACGGCGATTCCCGAAGAACCGTTTACAAGAAGATTTGGAAAACGAGCGGGCAAAACCGTAGGCTCGGTAAATTGCTCGTCGTAGTTTGGTGCGAAGTCTACCGTTTCTTTTTCGATATCGGTGAGCATTTCCATGGAAAGCCGAGAAAGCCGCGCCTCGGTGTATCTGTGTGCAGCGGCGGCGTCGCCGTCCATGGAGCCGAAGTTTCCGTGGCCGTCCACCAGCACATAGCGCATGGAAAACTCCTGTGCCATACGCACCATAGCGTCGTAAATAGACGAGTCGCCGTGTGGGTGATATTTACCCATGGTATCGCCCACGATACGGGCGGATTTTTTGTATGCGGCGTTAGGCGCGAGGTTTAGCTCGCTCATGGCGTAGAGGATTCTGCGGTGTACGGGCTTTAGGCCGTCGCGTACGTCGGGCAGGGCGCGTGCCACTATTACGCTCATCGCGTAATCGAGATAGGATTTTTGCATTTCGTCGGTTATGTCAATGCCTTTTATTCTTGTGTTAAGGTCGCTCATTTATTATCTCCTGTTATAAAAAAGTTTGTCTTATTATACCAAAATTTTTTATGGAGGGCAAACGGGCTAAAAAGCTTTATAAAAAAATCCAACTGACGATAAATTATCACCGGTTGGATTTTTTAATGCCGTTAAAGTTAAAGTTATTGAGCAGGTGCGGGTACTACCGGTGCAGGTGCTGCTTCCGGTTGAACGGGAGCTGCTTTTTTGTTAAAGAAAACCGGTACTGTGGTGTCGTTTGCGATGCCGATACCATTTACGTTGTTAGCGTTATTAATGTTGTTGATGTTTGCACGGTTTGCGCGGCGTGTTGCGCGGTTAAGACCGCTTCTTGGGATACCGCGTTCTGTGTGGTTCATTTCATAGCGGTAGTCGCCGCCTATTCTGGCGTGCGGGCGTGCAAATGTGTTTGCACGGTTTGGTGTACGTGTATAGCGGTTTGTGATACCGTCGGTTACGTTACGTGCGGTGTTGCCGATGTTACGTGTTGCGCGGTTAAGACCACGTGTTGTGCGTCCGAAAAGTCCGCGAGATGTTGTTTCGCGTCCGTCATAAGAATCCGGGCGGTGGTTTACGGCGTCTGCTACGCGCTGGCCGTTTCTGTTACCTTGGTTGCGGTCTACGGTGTTGCTGGAACATCCTGTGCCTGATACTGCTATCATACCTGCAACAAGTCCAAGTGTAATTATTCTTTTAAAATTCATTTTATTCTTCCTCCCCTATTTAACTGGCCTTAGGCCATTTCGCATGTGCGAGTATTTAGTGCCTAAAAAAAACCGCAGGCTCGTTTTGAGCTTGCGATTATATTTTGGGCAAAAACAAATTTTAAATACTAACAAATTTTTTACATGGAATTAAAAACTTGTCCGTTGATTTTAGAGGCGGCAATTTCAACATCCGCACTAAGGCGGGCGACTACGGCGTCCACGATAGAAATTTCGCCCGCATAATGCGTAATATCCAAAAATGCTAAATTTTGCTCCATGGATTCTTGTACAATATGGTAGCGTAAGTCGCCTGTGATATAAACGTCGCAATTTTTTGCGATTGCGGCGTTTATATAACGTGAGCCGCTTCCGTCGCCGCCGCATATTGCGATTTTTTTAATTTGCTTTTTAGGGTCGCCCGCCATGCGTATGGTATCCAGCCCAAGGGCGGTTTTTACGCGACCTGCGAGGTAGGACAGCGTAATTTTGTCGGGCAGCTCGCCTACGCGGCCGAGTCCGCTTTCTTCTTCTAATGGCGTAAGATTTGTTAGACCTATTTTTTCTGCGAGGCAGTCGTTTACGCCGCCTTCGGCCTTGTCGAGATTTGTGTGTGCGCAAAAACAACCGATTCCGTTTTTTATTAAAGAAATAATTTTGCGCCCCGTGCGGTCGCCTGTGGTTATGCTTTTTATAGGATTATAAACAATGGGATGGTGGGTGATAATAAAATCAAATCCGCCCGTCACCGCCTCTTTTATGACTTCCTCCGTGGCGTCGAGTGCCACGAGGATTTTATGCACGGGCTGTGCGGCGTCGCCTATCAGCAAGCCCACATTATCCCATTCTTCGGCGGTGCTTTCCGGAGCCCATTGCTCAAATTGTTCAATTATCCACTGTGCTGTTACCATTTTGACATTTCTCCTCCAGCCATTTTAACCGTTTATGCTCCTTGGAATTATGCGAAACGGAGTGTATGTACTCCTTTATTTTATCGCGCTTCTCGCGCAAGTACGGCAGAAAATGCGGGCATTTTATCCGCCCGTGGAAATACTCTGCATCTGTATACGGCAAAATTTTTTCCGACTTTTGCGAAATAATAATTTCGTAAAAACGCCCGCGCTCGTACGCGAGTTTTTCTTCTAATATATTGTACATATATTTGTGAAGAAACCTGCGTAATTCTTCCAAATCGTGCTGCGGCTGCAAAATTAAACGTGCCTTTACGGGCATTGCAGATAAAATTTCCATAATTTTCATGCCGCCCATGCCGGAGATTACTATGCAGTCCGCCTCATCCTCGCAAAGCGGCGCAAGTCCGTCGCCAAGCCGCGTTTGTATACGGTCGGAAAGCCCCGCGTCGTCGATATTTTTTTTTGCAATGTTAAGCGGGCCTTCGCTGATATCGCAGGCGATTGCTGTTTTGCAGATACCTTCGCGTATCGCCTCTATGGGCAAATAGGCGTGGTCTGTGCCTATATCGGCCAAGACATCACACTTGCCGATACAACTAAGTATGGTTAAAAGGCGCATTAGTCCAGATAATCCTTGAGTTTTTTGCTGCGGCTGGGGTGGCGAAGCTTACGCAAGGCCTTGGCTTCTATTTGCCTGATACGCTCGCGGGTTACGTTAAATTCCTTGCCCACTTCCTCCAGTGTACGCGCACGTCCGTCGTCCAAGCCAAAGCGCAGGCGCAAAACCTTCTCTTCGCGGTCGGTGAGTGTGTCCAGCACGTCAATCAGTTGTTCTTTAAGCAAGGTAAAAGCCGCGGCCTCCGCAGGCGCGGGGATATCATCGTCGGGAATAAAATCACCAAGATGGCTGTCTTCTTCCTCGCCAATGGGTGTTTCTAACGAAACAGGCTCTTGCCCGATTTTTAAAATTTCGCGTACTTTTTCTACGGGCATTTGCATTTCCTTGGCAAGCTCGTCCGGTGAGGGGTCGCGCCCAAGCTCCTGCAAAAGCTGCCGCGACACGCGTATCAGTTTATTAATGGTCTCCACCATATGCACAGGAATCCTAATCGTCCGCGCTTGGTCGGCAATAGCTCGCGTAATCGCCTGCCTAATCCACCAGGTGGCATAGGTGCTGAATTTATATCCCTTGGTATAATCAAATTTTTCCACGGCCTTAATAAGCCCGAGATTGCCTTCCTGAATCAAATCCAAAAAGAGCATTCCGCGCCCTACATATCTCTTTGCAATAGAAACAACAAGCCGCAAATTGGCCTCTGCAAGCCGCTGCTTAGCCTCCTCGTCGCCCGCCTCCATACGCTTGGCAAGCTGAACCTCCTCGTCCCCCGTAAGAAGCGGCACTTTGCCGATTTCCTTCAAGTACATGCGGACGTGGTCGTCAATGTTAATCGCACTCTCCACGGCGGCCAGGTCGATTTCTTTTTCCTTTTCGGTATCCGCGCCCATGCCGTTGTTTATCTCAATCCCTTGAGCCTCCAGCCACTCGAATACCTTTTCCACCTGGTCGGGGTCGAGGTCCACGTCACCAAGGAACTCCATGATTTCCTTGTGTTCCAACGTGCTTTTGTTCTTTTTGCCAATTACCACAAGCTCTTGCAGGCGGTTCATTAACAACGGGTCTTCAAATGATTTCAATGAAAACATCCTCTCGCTACAGCGAGCGCACTTTGCTCGCGTTTACTATTCTATCCATCTGTTAATGTAATATTCAGGGAATTTGCATTTTTTTTCTGAAGAAGTAGCGTATTTACGGCGTTTGCGTCGTCTTTTTCTATTTCTATACGGTTGTTTAGCCAGGTTAGCTTTATTTTTTTTACTGTATCGTTCAAAGCCTTTTCTATTGCGGATTGTGAAGGGTATTCCTTAGTTTCTGCAAAGATTTCTGCTATGATTTGCTGCTCCTCGTCGCTTTCGAAGAGGTCTATGAGGTCCGTCGGCGTCTTTACTGCATTTGTAAAGGCGATTTCTAGTAATTTTATAAAAACGTCGTCGCCCATCTCTTGCGATGTGATATGCTGGCTTTTTTGTAGTGAAGTTGCGGCGTTTGGGTAGGTAAACATCAGGTTTAGCAAGGCTTTTTTTGCATTTTTAAGGCCTATGTCTTCGCCTTGTTTTTTTGCGATATATGTGCGTGGCTTTAGGTAATATTCGCTGTTTTTAAGGATTGTGCCGGTGATTTTTTCGATTTCTTTGTTGATGGCCAGCGGAGAGATGTCGGTGTCCTTTGCAATTAAGCTTGCGTAGGCGTCTTTTTCTATTTCGCTGGGCAGGGAGGCCAGGATTTTTGCGGACTCTTGGGTAAAGTCCACTCGGCCTTCCGTGGTTTGCAGGTTGTGCTTTTTTCGTATTTGTTCTATTTGGAAGACGATATGCGTTTTGGCATTGG
This sequence comes from Defluviitaleaceae bacterium, assembly GCA_009786685.1. Taxonomy (GTDB): domain Bacteria; phylum Bacillota; class Clostridia; order Lachnospirales; family WQUN01; genus WQVC01. The sequence goes on along the minus strand of WQRQ01000020.1, from coordinate 4,625 downwards.
ATATGATATTTGTAAATTTTGCCGCGCCAAAGCGTGATAAATACTCGTCCGGGTCCTTTGCGTCGGTAAGCTCCAGAATTTTTACCTTTAATCCTTCTTTTATAAGTACGGGGATTGCTCTTTGTGCGGCGCGGATACCTGCCTCGTCGCTGTCGAGCAGCAATATTGCTGTGCTTGCACCTGTGTTTTTTATCAGGCGGGCGTGGGTGTTTTTTAGGGCTGTACCCAACACACCTACGGTGTTTGTGAATCCGTGGAGATGCATTGCTATGGCGTCCATGTAGCCTTCTACGATTATGATTTCCGTGGAGCGGGATTTTTTGGCGTGGTTTATGGCGTATAGGCATTCGCTTTTGTGGAACAGGGCGGTCTCGGGGGAGTTTAGGTATTTTGCACCTTCATCCAAATGGCCTAAAATTCTTCCGCCAAAGCCTATTACGCGGCCTCGTTGGTCTATTATCGGGAACATAAGGCGATTGCGAAATCGGTCGTAGTAGTGGTCTGCTCGTTTTGGGTTTTGCTTTACGAGACCTGCTTTTTCGAAGTCCTGCGGTAAAATGTCGGGGAAGTTTTTCATTAGGCCGTCCCATGCGTCGGGGGCAAGGCCAAGGCCGAAACGCCGCATTATTTCCGGGGTTATGCCGCGATTTTCCAGATACTCGCGGGCGGGCTTGCCTGTTTCTTCATATAGATTGTCGTAGTAAAAGCGGGCGGCTTTTTTGTTTAGCTCTGCTGCCTTTTCGCGCTCGGCGGCTTTTATTTTGGACTGTTGGCTTGTCCCTTTTTGCGGCAGATTAAAATGTGCTCGGTCGGCCAATAATTTAAGAGCGTCGGGGAAGTCCATATTTTCTATGCGTTTGATAAAGCTAATGACGTTTCCGCCTGCTCCGCAGCCAAAGCAGTAGAATATCTGCTTGTCCCTGTTTACGCTAAACGACGGGGTTTTTTCGTTATGAAACGGGCAAACGCCAAAGTAATTGCCGGAGCGGGGTGTGAGACGTACGTATCCCGCGACAACATCTACTATGTCGTTTAAAGCCTTTACCTCGGAAATGACATCTTGCTCGTAGAACACCTTCCTTCACCTCCGCATTATTATAATTCGACAGCGAAAAGTAAAATCCTTTAATTGTTAAGCAAAAAAACTGGACTTTTTTTTCAAAATAGTGTAAGAAATTATCCAAGGAGTGACTTTATATGGTCAACCAGCAGAAAATAATTACAATGACAAAGCTTGCGCTGTACGACAAGCACGAAGGCATTTACGACAGGGCGGCTAACGATTATTTCCGACATGACTATATATATAGGAAGAATTTAAGTACGCGGATTTCTGTGGGAGTCGGCGGTGTTTTGATACTCGCGATTTATTGGTTGCGGGTTATTTTTGTTGATGGGATGGATATTTTTGAGATAGATATACAGCATTATGCGACAGAATCTATTTTATTTATAATCGCGCTGGTGGCTGTGTACTCGGTAATCGGCACTGTGCAGGGGACGAGGGAATATTATCTCGTGCAAAAGCGGCTGAGAAAGTACCAAAACATGCTTAAATTTTTGGAAAATGCAGAAGAACGCGGGCGCAAGACCCAAGCAAGCACCGCCGCCGCAGAAGAAAAAGAAAAGCCCGAATCCCGCGAGCGTCGCGAAGCCCGCNAAATGCGAGAAGAGCGCGAACGCCGCCGAGCCGCCGCCACAAGAAACCGCGAACGTGAGCGCGTGCGGGAGGATAACGACCCGTTAGCAAATGTATCTGCCCGAGCAATGTCGTCGGGGGTGCGACCGCGTACGTCACTGACACCGCCGAGACCGTCGCAGCGGCCGTCGCAAAGCTCGCCCCTTGTGCGGCTTTCCAGCAGCCCAAAGGACGCACCGCTCGTAAGAAGAAATGATAATGAACAGTAGAGGTATGTAAATGGAACAATTATTGGTTGCCCGCGAGGTAATAGTTAAATTTTTTAAACGGTACGAAGTTTTTATCATGCCCGTGCTTAAATTTTTGCTGGGCTTTTATGTGTTTAGCACAATAACTTCTATCGGGCATATGAATGCGGTTCCTTTTACGGATTCTTTTTCGCCCGGGCTTTTGAACTTCCTTTTTGCGATTTTGTTTACGATTATGCCTATGAGCATGAGCTGGATTATTATTATTTTGACTACCACATTGCAGTTTTACGGCAGCTTGGAGGTTGCTGTTGCCGTGTTTGTTTTTCTTATGCTGGTGTTTTTATTTTACGCGAGGATGGCTCCAAAGGAATCAATTTTGATTTTATTTACTATAATAGCTTTTAGGTTTAATGTGCCTTACCTTGTGCCTATTTTGGCGGGGCTTTATTTTCCGGTTACGGCGATTATACCTGTTACTGTTGGGGTGTTTGTACATGCCAATATCGCGGGGCTTTTGCGTATTTCTTCGCCTGCGGGAGTGGTTGCCGCGGCTGCCACGCCTGCGGGAGAACGCGACCTTAGTGATATTTTAGGAGAATTGCCTTCTGCGTTTTCTGATATTTATTCTACGCTCATGGGCGGTATCGCTCCTTTTAATACTTGGATTTTTACCGCTATTATTTTTAGCATGGTTATTGTGCTTGTTTATTTTGTAAGCCGACAGGCCATCGACTTTGCCAAGGAAATTGCTATCGGCTTGGGCTGCGTTATGATGATTTTTGGGTTTATTATTTCCGTGCTGTTTTCTGACGGAACCGTTAATATCGCTCTGATGTTTTTAGGTACAATTATCTGCGGGCTGATTGCTTTGCTTGTTAGATTTTTGGACGGTATTTTGGATTATCAGCGGGCGGAGTCTGTTCAGTTTGAGGATGATAATAATTATTATCATGTTCGTATTGTGCCAAAGGTTATTATGACAAAGGCGCAGCGGTCTGTTAAGAGAATAAGGCCTGACGCCGCACCTGTGGATGAAGAAGAGGAGTCGTAGATAGTTAATGCTTAGCTTGTTAAGCGATTGGTTTGTTGAAACTTTTAATCTGCGTGCGTTGATATGGCCGGATTTTGGCTTTGCGCAGGTGGTTGATATTTTAATTGTTGCGGTTTTGTTGTATCTGATTACCCGCTGGATACGGCGTACACAGGCCTGGGTTTTGTTGCGCGGGCTTGTTATTGTTTTATTTGTGGCTGTGCTGGCCAGCGTGTTTGAGCTGATTGCGGTGCAGTGGATTGTGGACAACGCCATTAGCATGGGGCTGGTGGTCGTTGTTATTTTATTTCAGCCGGAGCTGCGTAAGGCCTTGGAGCAGCTTGGGCGCGGTAAGTATTTGATTCATTTAACGGAAGAATCGGAAAAGCAGGTGCATATCTCTGCCCATACCGTGGATGAAATTATCAAGGCGACACGTGTGCTTTCCAAAAATCTCACCGGCGCGCTTATTGTCGTGGAAAATGAAGTGGATATCGCTGAGCATGAGCGGCGGGGGATTCCTTTGGATGCGCGGGTTAGTGTGCAACTGCTTTTGAATATTTTCGAAAAAAACGCACCCTTGCATGACGGGGCTGTTATTATCAGAAATAATCGTGTAAGCTCGGCTTCTTGTATTTTGCCGCTTTCCGGGGAAACCTTGGATAGCTCGCTGGGGACACGGCATAGAGCGGCTGTGGGAATTAGTGAGGCCTCCGACGCTCGGGTTGTTGTGGTCAGCGAAGAAACGGGTACAGTGTCTCTGGTGGTCGATGGCAAAATTACGCCTAATGTTTCCGAGGCGTCCCTTAGGGATTTGTTGATTTGGGGCGTGCCTGCTAAGTCGAGATTTTCTATTTTTAGGAATCGGAGGAAAAAAAATGCAGATAATTAAAGGGATATTTTCCTTGCTTTTTTCGGATTTCCATTGGAAGCTGCTTTCCTTGGCGGTGGCCAGTGTTATTTGGTTTTTTGGGATGAATATGAGCAATCCGTTTTTGAATCAAACCGTGTCGTCGCGTTTGCAGCTTGACAGCATTGGAATAATGGCGCGTGAGGGCATTGTTGTGCTTAACGAAGAAGCCCTGCGCGATATCAATGTTCCCGTGCTTGTGCGTGCGCAGCGCAGCGATATGAACAAGCTTAGTGCGGCCATGGTAGACGCGGAGCTTCTTGCGGATTTTGTTACCGTTGGTGTAGATTTTAGGGGTATCGACTCCGAGGCCGTGGTGGCTGCGGATGGAATTTCTTCGCAGGTACTGCGGATTGCCGCTAATATGCAGGCGGGGTTTGAGCATATCTCCATTAACCCGGCTTACATCGAGGTTTTTTTGGATATTGCCGTGAGGGATGTGTTTTCTGTAGACATAATACAGCATGGTGATGTGCCGCCGGGGTTTGAGCTACAGGATATTAGGCTTAGTAATACCCATGTGACAATACGCGGGCCACGGTCGGAGGTTGTGAAAATCGACCATGTGCAGGCCAATGTGGATATTACCGGTGTACACGACGACGCGGAGTTTAACAATGTCCCCTTTAGGGTAATCGACCACCACGGCAACGAAATGACGGAGAGTGTTAATCTTAATGTTACCGAGACGACGGCATTTGTGCGAGTGTGGCAGGTGCGCACCGTGCCTGTGGTAACTGTGGGCGTAGGCTCCACCGCTGCGGGCTTTGCGGCGGCGGGCATAAGCGGCGGGTC
>WQRQ01000019.1 GCA_009786685.1 Defluviitaleaceae bacterium | reverse complement strand
GAGCGGCGGGGGCTACTGCTCCGATTACTGCGCCTGCACCGCTGATGAGGTCGGGAACGATATCGCCGACTTGTTCAGTTAGATTTGTAACTAATGCTGTCATTTTGTCAGTCTCCTCTCGTTGGAATTTTAAATATATTCATAACGGATGATAGTATAAAGTTGACAATGAATATCATTGTTCCTGCTACTATTCCCGCAGTGAATCCTACGCCTACCAGTTTTCCTATGCTTTCGACCATTCCCATTATCTACACCTACTCCATAAAATAGAGAATATTGTCATTACCGATATACCAAGGCCAAACGCGCCTAATGCGACCAGCCATATCATGCTTGATAGTTTTGCTTCGGCTGTTTCCATTATTAGGGGATACAGCCAGTCTTTGGGGCTTTCAGGCAATCTTTCCAACCTGCCGACTGCGTCCAACAATTGCCCCCGTCTTGTTGAGACCTGCCCACCTGTCAAATTTGGATTATTTATATCCTGTGTTGCCATCCTTACTTGTACCGATACACTGTTCCATGTTTCACCTGTATACCTGTACCTATCTCGCGACCCTAATTCTTTTATGTCTGAATAAAGCAATCGTCTATTTGCACAATTTTTTATTGTTGGTATTGGCACAAGCCCTTCCCTTGCACGACGCAACTCGTTAAAATTCCAATGCAATTCAATCGAATGTGTCGAAGGGTTTATTACCGTTGTAATTGAACTCATAAGAAGACCCATCAGTGCATTAAATGACGCTCGTGTATATTGTTCTGGGTTATGCATTTTCGCCATTTGTATCTGCGCATTCAAGTCCCTTCTAATGCCTGCATTTTCCATTTGATTAATGTCTATCCCTAATAGATGTTGTGATTGCATATAGTGAATTTGGTGTGGCTCGTCGGCAAAAACATTTATCTCCATCATGCGTACAGCAAAAACAAAAATCATTACGGCTACTGCCAGAACTAACAGATAGTTAAATAGTATTTCTGGCTTTTCTTTTATGAATCGCTTGATTTCTTCCAGCATAGTTAGCACTAAATGCATTGTGTATCCTCCTTTGGTTTTTTTGCCGTGAATCGCTTATTGGCTTCTGTCCGTCTCGGGACGGGCCTGAGAAAAACCGTCACGCTAGTATTTTCTTCTAAGGTAATGTATCCGCGCCGTGCGTTGGCTCGTTGCCCTAAAGAAGCGCGCTTCGCGGCTGGACAAGGAGGAGGGGTCTTCGCGGTTGTAGTTGCCTACGACTGCGAACTACGTGCGGCTTTGACGGCTATTGTGTTGCCGTTTGATTTTTTAGGGAGTGCGGGGACTTGGCTTTCGCCTTGGGGCTTGCCTTGCCCCCGCTATTTAGATGGGGGGGTTAGGCTATCATAATTTGCACGTATTTCCCGTCCGCCTTTTCTATGTGCATGGCTTGTTTGCATTTGGCGTTTTCTTCATCCATTAAACGCCATAGCGGACTTTGTCTAAGGTCTTTTACAATCCCTTCGCATAAAAACGTGCCAGAACTTCTTAGTATTTCAACACGTCCATGCTCTCCAATTTGTGTATCAAGAAACTTCTTTAATGTTGTCATTTTTTTTGCTCCTTTGTTTTTTATTTGCCCTGATGGTGCGTTGGGCTATGTAATCCAGCGTTTAAGCTGGAATTAATTAACCATATTCGCGTAATTTCTTCGCATTATTGACAGTACAGCGTTTATTTCTGCATTCCCAAAACGCACTTTCAATGCTTCTTCGATTGCGCTTTCACTTATTGGAAATTCTTGTGTTACATCCTTTACTCTTACCGCTTCGCCGTCATAACGCTGGCATACGTCTTTTTCCGATTTGCCTACAACATATTCCAACCCTGCGCTACCATCCATTGTGTAAATGTACTCATACATTTTTGTCATCTTAATTTCTCCCTCCGAGATTTGATTTTTAGTATCCTGTACGCACTCCACAGTTTGATTCATGGCGTTCTACTTCTCTTTCTGTTACCAATAGCCTACGCCCTATTTTTATTGCTCCGCTGCCCTTGCGGTGCATGAAGTTCATGGCAAACGCTCGCTTGCACTTCCACCTCTCCATTAAATCGTCAGTGGTTAAGTAGTTCGGTTGCTTCTTTTCCATAGTAGTTGCTCCCTTCCGCTTAATTACGTTTTGTAATTACAATTTTACAACTACATTATGTAATTGTCAATACTTTTTTTTAAATTTATTTTATTTTCAACTCTTATATGTAATAATTCATGTACAATTACTTTATGTAATCGTATACTATTTTAGGGAGTTGTTCATTATGTTTGGTGATAATCTAAAACGCGCAAGAAATTCTAATGGCCTAAGTCAAATGGCATTATCGAAAATTCTTTCCGTCGCCCAACCTACCGTTGCAAGTTGGGAAGTTAACAGAACAAGTCCGCCACCAGAAACAATAGCCCAAATTGCAAACGCACTAAAAATATCTCCAAGCGAATTACTTGGCGTGGATGATTTTGAAGATAAAATTTCATTTAAAGCCATCCGCATACCAGTCCTTGGGCGCATTCCTGCTGGCATTCCTATAGAAGCAGTCGAGGATGTACTAGATTATGAAGAAGTACCCGCAGAATGGGGCAGGGGTGGCCGCGAGTATTTTGCATTAAAAATATCCGGGAATAGTATGTACCCGAAATACCTAGAAGATGATGTCGTTATTTTCCTTGCTTCTAATGACTGCAATTCTGGAGACGACTGCGCCGTAATCATTAATGGTGATGACGCTACTTTTAAAAAGGTTATAAAGCAATTAGATGGAGTTGTATTACAGCCAATTAATACAACAGACTTTACACCAACCTTCTATAACAATAACGCTATAGAAAATCTGCCGTTAAATGTTATCGGCATAGCGAAAGAAATAAGAAGAAAAATATAGGGTGGGCATATGGAATTTCTCACAACAATCATTCTTTTTGGAATCCCAATACTAGGCCTGTTTTTTGCTTTTATCTACGAAACAACACGGAAAAGCAAATACCTAGACCATACGCCACAAACAGAACGCAAGATGTATACACTTAACCCAAAATTCCTTACAGCGCGAGAAGCTTCATTTTTTAACATTCTTTTACCCATTGCTTCAAAGCACAAGCTTCACATTTTCGCTAAGCCACGAATGGCAGATTTTATTAATCTTAATATTAACTTTAATGATAATCGTACGGAATTTTATAGACGCTTTAATCCGATATCACAAAAACATATTGATTTTCTACTTTGTGATAACAATTTTATACCTATCATGGGTTTTGAGGTTGACGATAAAACACATAAAAACCCAGACCGAGTAGCAAGAGATAGCTTTGTTGATGGCATATATAAATATATAGGACTTCCTGTACATCATATATGGACATGGAATGAGCCAGAAACAATAGAAGCATTTATAATCAACGCGAATATAAACAAAGAAGACAATATAACCACAGCACAAAACATACCCTCAAAAGGAGAGATTAGTAATGAGCAATGAAGAAAAAATACTAAATGCAATTACACAAATGCAAGGTGACTTCAAACAAATGCAAGGTAATATTAAAGATATTGATAAACGCCTTATTAAAATCGAAAAAAATCAAGTTAAATCTGATATGATACAAAAAGAAATATCAAAAGACATCAAAGTCATAAAAGAGGATGTTAAATATCTGCATACTGCTTCAAATGAAGCTTTTAGAGATATCGGAACACTTGACAAGAGAACAGACCATATTATTAAACCTGTTTTTAGAAGTGGAACACAATGAAAAAGCGTGCAGACGGCAGATACCAGCTTTCTATTATGGTGGGCTACAATGAAAACGGCTCACCTAAGCGAAAGCTTGTTTATGGAAAAACACAAAAAGAAGTTACCGAAAAAGCTACTGATGTCCGCATGAAGCGCAGTATGGGACTTGCTATTGATAGTGCAATCACTATAGGTGAATGGGCCACTACATGGTTTGACACATACAAGTCAGGAGTAGAATATAAAACACGCGAGATGTATTCAATCATAATCAAAAACTACATTGTAGCAACAATCGGCTCGGTAAAATTAAAAGATGTAAAGACAGCACATTTACAAAAAATCGTAAATGAGAATAGCGAAAAAAGCTGGATTGTAAAGAAGTTTAAAATTACAGTCACACAAATTTTTGAACAGGCTATAAACAACGATATATTATTTAAAAACCCCGCAAAGGGGTTAGTTTTGCCCGTAACTAAAACCAAACACATCAAACGTGCATTAACCGAGTGTGAGCAAGATAAGATACTATCCCTATCTTTGGATATAAAAACAAAATGCTACGTTCTCTTACTTTTGTTTACAGGAATGAGAAAAAGTGAAGCCTTAGCAATTACAAAAAACGACATCAATTTTGACAATATGACTATTTCCGTCAATAAGAATCTTGTGTTTATGGTAAATAAATCAATAGTCAAAGACACCACAAAAACAGAAGCTGGAATACGTACAATACCAATACTTGAGCCACTTAAAGAAACTTTATTGACTTATACAAAATCTTGCAAATCCGAATTTCTATTTACAACAACGAAGGGTGACACATTTACAGATACAGCATATAGGCGAATGTGGGCTAAATTCGAAAAAGCTATTGGCACTAGAGAATTAACGGCACATATTTTCAGGCATAATTTTGCTACTATTTTATACAACGCTGGCATTGATATAAAAACGGCTCAAAATATTTTAGGACACAAGAGCATTCTTGTAACTATGGATATTTATACGCACTTAGATAAAAATAAAAAAATCGAAGCAACCGAGAAATTAAATTCTTTCTTAGTCCGTAAGTTTGACTAACTTTTGACTAACATTTTTTGAATTCCCGACAAAATCGAACACATATTCGTGAGTGCTTTTCCTGATAAATACTGATATTCTTCAATCTCGTTGATTCCTATGCTTGTACAAAATACAGCGTTTATTTTCTCCTAAGCGGTAGGTCGCAGGTTCGATTCCTGCCAAGCGCAACAGGCATGGACGTACCCGCACACCATTCTCCAACCGGTCGGTTTTTATCGTCGGTTGGATTTTTTTTATTTCCTATATAAACATCGCAAAAAATGTGATATAGTTTTACGAAGATATCCGGAGGTGTAAAAATATGAGTAAAGAGCAGCTTCGCATTGGCGTATTAACCAGCGGCGGTGACGCGCCCGGTATGAATGCGGCTATCCGCGCCGTAGTACGTACAGCCGTACATCACGGAATGCGCGTATATGGCATTAAAACAGGATTTGACGGCTTATTTAAAGGCGATATAGACGAGCTTACATCGGACGATGTATCCGGGATAATACATCACGGCGGTACGATTTTGCGTACGGCACGCTGTGCAGAAATGTTTTCGGAGGAAGGCCAAGCCCGCGCAGCCGAGATATGCAAGGTTATGCGCTTCGACGCGGTTATCATAATCGGCGGCGACGGGTCTTTTAAGGGTGCTGTTTCGCTTGCAAAACAGGGGGTAAATGTTATCGGTGTACCCGCGACCATAGACCTCGACATGGATTGCAGCGAGTATACGATTGGCTTTGATACGGCGGTAAATACCGTTGCGGACGCGATTGTGCGTATACGCGACACCTCTACCAGCCACGAGCGTTGCTCCGTGGTGGAGGTTATGGGGCGCGGCGCAGGATATCTCGCGCTTTGGTGCGGGCTTACGGGCGGCGCGGAAGAAGTTGTTATCCCGGAAAGCCCAATTGACATAAAAGCCGTAACCGAGCAGATTTTGGAAAACCGCGCAAAGGGCAAACGCCACAATCTCGTAGTAGTGGCAGAAGGCATAGGTGACAGCGTAAACCTATCAAAAGAAATAGAGCGCGTACTCGGCATAGAAGCCCGCGGCACGGTACTCGGCCACCTACAACGCGGCGGCACACCCACCGCCGTAGACAGAATGCACGCGACGATAATGGGACACACCGCCGTAGAAGCCATAAAAAACGGCACGGTAAACAAGGTGGTAGTCTACAAAAACGGCAAACATGAGCTAATGGATATCAACGACGCATTAAACGCAAAAAGAGAATACGACCCAAAAATGTACGACCTTATAAAAATAATGGCCATATAGGAGGGGGAAATATCATGCGAAAAACAAAAATTGTAGCAACGATAGGCCCTGCAAGCTGCGAGCTTGATACAATCAGGGAAATGATTAAAGCAGGGATGAGCGCGGCGAGGTTTAATTTTTCTCACGGGGACTACGATTTCCACGGCAAACTGATGGACAACGTAATTGCGGCGCGAGAAGAGCTAAACCAGCCCATTCCGTTAATATTGGACACAAAAGGGCCGGAAATCCGCACAAAAACCTTCGACACGGATAAAATTTACTTGGAGCAGGGACAGGAGTTTACCCTAACCACCGATGACATAGTGGGCGACAATACCCGCGTGGCCGTCACCTACGCAAACCTGCCCCGCGACCTAAATGTAGGCAGTCGCGTACTGATAGACGACGGCCTTATCGAAATGAAAGTAACCGAAATCAAAGGCAACGAAATCAAATGCGAGCTTGTAAACTCGGGCTTTTTGGGCAATCGCAAGGGCATTAACATACCCGACGTATTTGTAGACCTGCCTTCACTCACAGATAAAGACGTCGAGGACATTAAATTCGGGATTACAAAGGGCGTGGACTGGATTGCGGCCTCTTTCGTGCGTACGGCAAACGATATTTTAAATATCAGAAAGGTTCTGCACGAAAACGACGGAAAACATGTGCAAATCATAGCCAAAATAGAATCCCGCGACGGCGTAAACAATATCGGCAGCATACTCGACGTGGTAGATGCGGTAATGGTGGCACGCGGCGACCTTGGCGTAGAAATCCCACCGGAAGAAGTACCCGTAGTGCAAAAGGACCTTATCCGCCGTTGTATTTTGGCGGGCAAACCCGTTATCACAGCCACCCACATGCTGGAGTCCATGTGTAGCAACCCACGCCCCACCCGCGCAGAAGCCTCCGACGTAGCAAACGCCATCTTTGACGGCACAGACTGCGTAATGCTCTCCGGCGAAACAGCAGGCGGCAAATACCCTGTAGAAGCAGTAAAAATGATGGCGCGTATAGCCAGAAAATCCGAAAGCACCATTGACTACGACATGCAGTTTTCTTCCAACCACCAAAACCTAAATAAAAACGTAACAAACGCCATAAGCCACGCGGCGGTTTTCACCGCGACGGAGATGGACGCAGCATGTATCGTACCCGTGACGGATTCCGGCTTTGCGGCACGTATGGTTTGCCGTGCGCGACCTAAATGCCCCGTGCTTGCGGCGACTTCCGACCCTGTGGTTTATCGCCAGCTTAACCTGCTTTGGGGCTGCACGCCTATGCTTTCGCCACAGCCCTTCGAAGGCGACAGCGAGGTTTTTGATATCGCTGAGGCACTTGTTCTGCAATCTCGGCATGTTAAAAACGGCGAAATCATGGTCGCGCTCGCGGGTGTTCCCGTTGGCTCCGCAGGCGCGACAAACACCATTCGCGTGCGCACCGTAGGCGACGTTATCATCAGCGGAAAAGGCAATAACAAGGGCATTGTGCGCGGCACAACCCGCGTAATCAACAACGAAGAGGATATCGCCACCTTCGAAAAAGGCGACATTCTTATATGCACACAAACCGACGACTCCATGCTGGAATGCATTAAGCTTGCCCGCGCACTGGTAATCGGCTCTTGGGAAAAGCTGGACTTCAGCCACACAAAAACCGTGGCAAAAGCCCTAAATATTCCCCTTCTCCGCGCAAATGTACGCGTGGTAGACCATGTAAAAACAGGCATCCCCGTAACCGTGGACACTAACGAGGGTTTGCTTCTCAACGGATTTAAATAGCCGCACAGCGGCCTTTCACCGAATATAGGCTAATGGGAATATCGTCCCGAGCCTATATAATAAACAATAAATCATAGGAGGAAAAAAATGTACAACTTAGTAGTAGACAGCGGTTGTGACGTAAGCAAGGAAATTATCGAAAGCGAAAACTGCACCCTCACACACGTCCCGCTTAACATGCAAGTAGAGGATACTGTCTTTATAGACAGTGACGATTTGAATTTGGACGATTATTTGGCGGCGATGGAAGCAAGCAAAATAGCGGTAAAAACCTCCGCGCCTTCGCCCAGCCTGTTTTTTGAGCAGTACAAAAACGGCGAAAATGTATTTGTAGTCACCCTCTCCGGCAAACTAAGCGCGACCTACCAAAGCGCGATGTCCGCAAAAGACATGTATATCGAAGAATGCGGTAAAAAGTTTATCCATGTTTTCGACAGCATGACGGCGGCCATAGGCGAAGGCGTAATAGCCATGAAAATCGCGGAGCTTGCCAAGCTGGGTACAAGCGCGACAGAAATCGTAGAGCAGGTTAACAAATACATCCGTGATATGAACACCTACTTTATCCTCGACAAATTTGACAACCTCGTGAAAACCGGGCGCGTAAAGCCGTATATCGCCAAAGCCGCTTCTTTCCTTAATGTAAAGCCCATATGCGGCGAAGAAGGCGGCGAAATAAAAATGATAGACAAAGCCCGAGGCTACACCAAAGCCGTAAAAAAGCTTGTGCAAATAATTAAAGAAAACACCCCCGACATAGAAAACCGCATAATAGGAATCACCCACGTAAAAGCCTACGAAAAAGCACTGGAGCTAAAGGAAGAGCTACTGACTCATCTAAAAGCAAAAGATATAATAATCCAAGAATGTCGGGGAATAACAACAACGTACGCCAACCGAGGCGGCGTGGTTGTGGCACTGTAGAACGCTCATTTGAGCCTATCTTTAACGCACTTACATTTGTGAGTGCGTATTTTTTTTACATAATTTGACAAAACACTTGCAATTTTTTACAGGACGTGGTATATTCTCCCTGTAGAAAATTGTCATTTTATATCACTAAGGGGGTATTGTTGCCATGAAAGCAACCGGAATCACCAGAAAAGTAGACGAACTTGGCAGGATTGTCATTCCTGTAGAGCTTCGCAGAATGCTCAGCATTAAGGACAAGGACTACTTGGAGCTTTTTGTTAATGAAGACACCATTGTTCTTAGAAAGTACGACCCGGCTTGCATTTTTACCGGAACCGCCGACGACCTTGTTGAATACAACGGACGCAGAGTTTCCAAAAAAGCAATCCAGGAGATGGCTAAATCCGCAGGATTGATTTGATTCAACCTAAAGGTATCGTTAAAAATCCCGCGTGGTTAATGTCACGCGGGGTTTTATAACGGATTAATTCGATGTACATACAGAGAAAGGAGTAACCCATGCCACACTGGAACACACGCGGCCTGCGCGGCAGCGCGTTTGAAGAAATGATAGACCTTACAAACCGCCTTTATGTACAGAAGGGTTTGGCTGTCATCCAAAAGGTTCCCACACCGATTACGCCGATTGCGGTGGATAACAAGGCGCGAACTATCACCCACGCTTATTTTGAAAAAAAGAGTACGGTGGATTTTATTGGTGTGGCTCAGGGGGTTGCGATTTGTTTTGACGCTAAGGAGACGCGGCAGTTGAGCTTGCCCTTGCGAAACATCCATGCGCACCAGATTGAGTTTATGGAGGATTTCCGTAAGCAAAACGGTGTTAGCTTTTTGCTTGTCCACTTCACGACCAAGAATGAAATTTTTTTACTGCCCGGTGAAGATTTAGCGCGATTTCATAAGAATGCGGAAGGCGGCGGACGCAAATCCATCCCCTACTCCGAATTTAACCGTGCGTTTCTTGTGCCTAACGAAAGCGGATTTCCTGTGCATTTTTTGGTGGCTATTAATGCGTACCTTGCGGGCATTGTTGCGTAGCTGCGTTGATTCGCGCACCGCGGATTGTTAGGCATTTGTTTCGGACGCATACGCTGCTTTCCAGTATTTGCGGGTCTTCGCAGGTTGTGGTTATTGTTATTCGGATTCTGTCATCGTTGTAGACCAGCCTTATAGAGTAGATATCTGCGGCAACCTCTCTCCATGTTCCTGCGAGGCCGTCTGCCCCCAGACGACCGATTTGCAGTTGGCTTGCGCTCCCGCTAAAGCGATATTGGAAATTGTGCCAGTCTAACGTGTTGCCCTCTCGCCTGCGCTGGTTTAGCGTTAATACATTCATCACATCGCCGTTTTTTGTGATTCCGATACATCGCGCCATCTGAATATTCATTTTCAGCAAGTCCATAGAGCCTCTGGCATTTTCGAATGCCCTCTGACGCTCCATCATCCCCGTCGCAGAAAGCGCGGAATGCTGCCACACCAAAAAAATCCCCGCAGATAAAATTAACCATAGTGCCAGTGCTATTACGGTTTCTATTAGGGTAAAACCTCCCCCAAACTTTGACATTTTTTACTCCTCCACAGCATCGCGATTTAGTGCGCGGATTATTTCTTCGGCGGTGGTGTGGCCTGCTTTTAGGGCGCGGATTGCGTTGGTTTTTAATGCCCCGCGCTCGCGTAGATTTGTTGCGAAGCTTATTGGGTTTTCGGTTATTTCGCGTCGCATTTTTTCGGTGAAGATTACATATTCGTATACGGCGAAGCGGGCGCTGTAGCCTGTTTGGTTGCAGTGGACGCAGCCTTTGCCTTTGCGTATTGGAGTGTCGAGGGGTAACTGTAGGATTTGGGCTTGGCGTGGGGTTAGCGTTGTGGGTGCGGTGCATTCTTGGCAGATTTTGCGTACCAGGCGTTGCGAGATTATGCCGTTTAGAGCGGCTGCGGCCAGGTATGTTTCTATTCCCATGTCGGAGAGGCGTTCTATTACGCCTGCGGCGTCGTTTGTGTGTAGGGTGCTTAGTACCACGTGGCCTGTGATTGCGGCTTGGATGGCTATACGGGCGGTTTCTTCGTCTCGGATTTCGCCTATCATTATTATGTCGGGGTCTTGGCGTAGGATGTGGCGTAATGCGCCTGCGAAGGTTAACGTGTGCTTGTCTACGTTTACGTGGCTTACGCCCGTGATTGGGTTTTCTACGGGGTCTTCTACAGTGACTATGTTTAGGGCTTCGCTGTCGAGTTCTTCAAGGAAGCAATTTAGCGTGGTGGATTTTCCGCTGCCTGTGGGACCTGTCATAAAAATCGCGCCGTATGGGCGGGAAAAAAGCTCGGTAAGCCGTGTTAAGTCGTCCTCGAAAAATCCAAGCTCGCTCTTTTTAAGCCTTATTTTTTGCAGAATACGAATAACTGCCTTTTCGCCGTAAGCGGTAGGCAAGGTGCTTAGCCGAAAATCCACGCCGTCGCTAGAAAAATGTCCATCCTGCGGCAATCGTTTTTCTGCTATATCCAGCCCTGCGATTATTTTTAGCCGTGAAATCACGTTTGGCAAAAGCGAAATATCCACGGTGCTGTAGGTAACAAGCACACCGTCCACACGATGCCGCGCCCGCAAAAATTTCCCAAACGGCTCTATATGAATATCACTTGCACGGTTAATCACCCCCGCCTCCAGCATAGAATCAATAAACTGCACAGCAGGCGCGGAAGAAATCTCCGCCATAATCTCTTCGGAAATCTCCGCACCCTGTCCGTGGTTTTTCAAAACCTCGTCCAGTAGGAACCGCGATGCTATCGAGTCGATTTCTTCTTCGCCAAAAATTTTATTTATGTAAAATCGCAAATCCTCTTCTTCGACGGATACGGGGACGATAAAATGCTCGGTGATATCGGTCAAATGGGCAAGCGTGTCGGTATCAAACGGCTCGCACATAGCAACACGCAAATGCTCGCTGCTCACGTCGTCAAAGCCTATCGGCAAGGCGGTGTACCGCATCGCGTTTTCGAAGCCCAAAAGTCGCGCCGCGTCGGTGTTTATATCCACTTCCGCAAGCCTAATCACTGCCATAGTCCATCTCCATTATACCGAGAAGGTTTTCTTCGCCTTTGTAAATTTCCACTTCTCTAAGGCTACGGTTTATGGCGTTTGTGCGTGTGCCGCGAAGGTTTTCCAACTCGCTGCCCGCTTGTGTAATGCGTTGGTGGGCTTTTTGTAAAACGTCTTCGAATTTTTCGAATTCTTTTTTAACCGCACCCAAGGTTTTTTCGATACCTGCCGCGCCTTTTTGGATTTGCAGGGTTTTAAAGCCAAGCTGCAACGAGTTTAACATCGCTGAAAAAGTCGTCGGCCCTGTGATGATGATTCCGTCTTGGCGCAAAGCCTCGAAAAACGCGGCCTCTCGTGCAATCTCCGCATAAAGCCCCTCCGTCGGCAAAAACATCACCGCAAAGTGCGTAGTCTCCGGCGGCGAAACATATTTGTCGCGGATATCCTTGGCAAAGGCTTTAATCCGCGCAAACAAAGCCTTTCGGGCGGCGTCGATTTCGTCGGGGTCACCGATTTCGTAGCAGTCCATTAGACGCTCGTAGGTTTCCAACGGAAATTTTGAATCAATGGGCAGGTAAACATGACCTCCTTCTTCCGCGCCGGGGAGCTTTACGGCATATTCCACACGGCCGCTTGAGCCAACCTTGGTCGCAACCTCGCGCTCATATAGCTGCGAAGGCAACATATCCTCAATAATACTGCCAAGCTGAACCTCACCCAAAATCCCACGCGACTTGGAGCCCGCCAGTATCCGATTAAGCGAGCCAACGGACTGCGCAACTGTTTTCATCTCGCCCAGGCCACGGTTTACGCTTTCGAGTTGTGTACTTACCGTTTCGAAGGATTTTTGCAGGCGTGTTTCCAAAGTTTTTTCCAGCTTTTCGTTTACTACTATGCGCATTTCGTCGAGTTTTTTCTCGTTGGAGGCTTGGATTCCTGTTAGCTTTTCGTCCACATTGCTGCGGATTCCGTCAAGACCTTCTGTGGTGTGGCGCAGGAAGCGGTGCAATGTCTCGTTTATTTCCTGCGAAAGCGCGCCGATTGCCTTGCGATTGCTCTCGCGCCCCGATTCAAATACCTGCATAAGACTGTCACGAAGGCGGTCGAGCCGCCCCTCCAACTCCTCACGCAAGAAGCGGTTTTCGTTTGACAATTGGTAGTAGATGTCATCTTTTAGCTTGCGTATGTTCTCCTCGTTACGGCGTGAGTGCCTAAAGCCTTGCAAAAATAAAGCTAAAATAAGCGCGATAACCGCAGCTATTAAATAAATAATAATGTCCTCCGGCATATCGCGCCCCCTAGCTTTTTATTCTGTTTTTTAGCCTTTCATTGCCTCGGCAACTTCGGCTGCGAAATCTGTTTCTTTTTTCTCGATGCCTTCGCCTTTTTCGTAGCGGGTAAAGCACTCAATTTTAACGTCGGAGCCTACGCCTTTGAGATACTCGGCTACCGTGACTTTGTCTTCTTTTACATATTCTTGGTCGTACAGGCATATTTCTTTTAGGCTTTTTGCAAGGCGGCCTTCCAGCATTTTTTCAATAACGCCGTCTGGTTTTGGCTTTGCCGCTTTGGCGTTTTCTTCTTGTGCCTGCTTTAGAAGGAACGCCTTTTCGTTTGCTATATGCTCGGCGGGTACGTCGTCGCGGGTGTTAAACTGCGGATTCATGGCCGCGATTTGCATACAGATGTTGCGCCCTGCTTCCAGCACTTTGTCGTTGATTTCCGCCGCGCTTACCACGAGGATAACGCCAACTTTTCCGCCGCCGTGGATATAGTCAACCACAGCTTTGTTACCGTCCACACTGTAACGTGAAAAACGACGAAGGCCGATGTTTTCACCTATGGTGGCGATTTTATTTGTGAGTACGTCTTGTGCGGTTTGGCTTGGGTCTGCAACCCATTTTTCTGCAAGAAGGGCTTCTGCGTTGTCGGCTTTGGAGGCCAGTGCTTGCTTTGCCATGTTTTGTACGAAGGTGATAAAATCTTCATTCTTCGCAACAAAATCTGTTTCGCTGTTTACTTCTACGAGTGCGCCGCTTTTGCGGTCGTCGGAGATTGCGGACATTACAAGGCCTTCTGCTGCTACGCGGCCTGCTTTTTTCGCGGCGGCGGCGAGACCCTTTTCGCGCAGAATTTCTGAGGCGCGTTTCATATCACCGTTGGCTTCTACCAGTGCGTTTTTGCATACTGCCATACCTGCGCCCGTTAACTCACGGATTTCCTTTACCATTGCTGCTGTTACTTGCATTATTCTGCCACCTCTTCATTCTCTACTACTTCTTCTATAGATGTAGGTTCGCTTACAGCTTCGGGAGCCGCTTGGGCTTCGTCGTATTGGTCGTCTGTTTGCTCGCCTTGTTTTGCTTCCAAAATTGCGTCGGCCAACTTGCCCGCGATTAGCTTAATTGCGCGGATTGCGTCGTCGTTGCCGGGAATTACATAGTCCACCTCGTCGGGGTCGCAGTTTGTATCTACGATTGCCACGATGGGGATACCCAGTGAACGTGCCTCTTGGATTGCGATACGCTCTTTGCGTGCATCTACGATAAAGAGTACGTCGGGTACGCGTTTCATGTGCTTTACGCCGCCCAGGTTGCGTTGGAGTTTGTCCATCTCATGCTCCAGCTTTGCAACTTCTTTTTTGGGAAGAAGTGCCATGCGGCCGTCTTCTTGCATTTTTTCAAGCTCTTTAAGGCGTTGCACGCGGAGCTGCATTGTTTTAAAGTTGGTTAGCATTCCGCCGAGCCAGCGTTCGTTAACAAAGTACATTCCGCAGCGCAGGGCTTCTTCTTTGATGGATTCTTGCGCCTGCTTTTTTGTTCCTACAAACAGCATTTCGCCGCCGTCTGCGATGATTTCGCTTACTGCTTTGTAAGCCTCGTCTACCTTGCGAACGGTTTTTTGCAGGTCGATAATGTAAATCCCGTTACGCTCTGCGAAGATATACTCCGCCATCTTTGGATTCCAGCGTCTTGTTTGGTGGCCGAAATGCACACCTGCTTCCAAGAGCTGTTTCATTGAAATTACTGCCATAGTTGGCACCTCCATAGGGTATTTTCCTCCACGGCAAGAAGGTTTTAGCCGTGTGTGTAGTGAATTTCTACAACGCGTGCCATTATAGACAAATTCTTGGAATTTGTCAAAAAAAAATCTTGACAATCGCGGTCTAAATCGGATAGACTGCAAACAGGAGGTGCTTTCAAATGCAAAATATCCATTTAACCACCGCAGAAGAAAAACTCGCCGCGATTATATGGCAAAACGCGCCGTTTCTTTCCCCTGCCCTCGTCGCACTTGCCGAGCAGCAGCTAAACTGGAAAAAATCCACGACATACACGATTTTAAAAAAGCTCTGCGACAAGGGCGTATTTAAAAACGAGAACGCAAACATCACCATTCTGCTCACCCGCGAAGAGCTAACCGCGCACCAAAGCCGTATGTACGTGAAGGAATCCTTTGGCGGCTCGTTGCCAAAATTTATCGCCGCATTTTTCAGCGGAAATAAAATCTCTGCGGAGCAAGCCGAAGAACTGCGCCAATTCATAGAAAGCTACGAAGAAGGAGCAGACTAGCATGGAGCGTATTTTTTTGACCGTCTTAAACATGAGTATTACCGGGGCTTTTGTGATTTTGGCAATATGTATTGCGCGGTTACCGCTAAGGCTTGCGCCTAAGATTATTTCTTACTGTTTGTGGATTGTGGCGGGGTTTAGGCTGGTTTTTCCGTTTTCTTTTGAAAGCTTTTTTAGCCTTATGCCGTTTGGGACACAGCCGATAGGAAAGTTTTCCGCATTTGCGCTGGCAAATGAGTATGGGATTTCTTATACCGTGACAGAGCAACTTACTACCTTTAACATGGTGCGTCTATACTCGTATGTGTGGTTTACAGGCGCGGCAGGAATGCTGTTGTACGGAGTTGCTTCATATTTTATACTCAAGCATCGTATAAAAAACGGCACGCATGTAATAGTATCGCCGTTTGTGATTGGCTTTTTTTCGCCAAAAATCTACCTCCCCGACAGTTTGACGGAAGACGAGCGCGAGTACATCATGCTGCATGAGCAGACACATATTGGGCGTGGCGACCACATAATAAAATTTTTAGCATACGCCGTTTTATGCCTGCACTGGTTTAATCCAATGGCATGGCTGGCATTTTGGCTAATGGCGACAGACATGGAAATGTCATGTGACGAGTGTGTGTTGCAAAAACTGGGCAACGATGTAAAAAAATCCTACGCCATGTCACTGGTAAACCTCGCAACAGAAAAAAGGCTTCTATCCGCCGCACCTCTGTCCTTCGGAGAGCGCGGAATACATGAAAGGGTGAAAAATGTAATGAATTTCAAAAAACACTCGAAAATCTTTGTGGCATTTGCCGCAGTAACAACAGTAATCTTTGGGCTTGGCTTTATGCTAAACCGCGCCGAGCCACCAATGGAAGAGCCTGTCACCACACCTTACCCGACAGAAGCCTTACCCTCCACAGGGGTGATGGCGATTAACGCCGACGGCGAAATTATATTCCGGGAAATAAGCCTCGACCACCCACAAAATATAACCTTCATCATCCAAGACATCGTGGATACCTATTTTGTGGCACGTCCCTCAAACACACGCCATAACGTCTACATTACCATAAAAAACGGAATAACCCCTACTCCCCCCAAATCCCACTAATCCACCCAAAAACCGCCAACCCAAGCCCAACAAACGCGGACGCGACAAAAAACACCAGCACACTCTGTGCCGAGTTACCTGCGGATATCCACGCAGAAGTTATCAAATTGGCCAAAATCCCCGGTATCGAAAACATAAACACAGAAAAAATGGTAACGGCGGTACTGCGTACCTTTTCGTCCACGACCTTAGCCAAATAGCTCATTGCGACAGGTATAGCTACGGCAAAAGTAAGCCCTTGCAGCATCTGTACGGCGATTAGTCCGTTGACGCTGCCTACATAAAGCGTAAGCACAAGCCTCACTACCCAAAACGCGCCACACATCACAAACAACCGCTGATACCCCGCCTTACGTATCAAAAACGCGGTCATAAACATAAAGGGGACTTCTGTAACCGCCATCATAGCTATTGCAGTGCCTATTTGTGCCGTTGTGCCGCCAAACTCGGGTATCAGCAGCTGCAAAAGCGTAAGCATAGGCGCGTTGCTCAAAAAAAGAAAAAACGCCGTAGCCAACAACAAGCAATACCTCTTAGAAGAAAAAATCGTCCTAACAACAGAAAGCCCACGTATTTCCCCGCGCCGCACCTCCCGCTTAGAAGGCCGAAAGGTAATCGCTGCCACAGCCCCCAGCAAAAAGAAAACACCGCCCATCCAAAGCCTGGCCTCGTGTCCAAAACTAGCCGTCACCATACCGCTAACCTGCGCAGAAAGCGCGAAAGCACCCGCACCAGTACCCCTAATCAACCCATAGTTAACCGCCTCATTCTCCTGCTTTAGCCCCACAATCCAAGCGTCCATCAGCCCCGCAATCTGCATACAAGAAAATCCAAACCCGGCAAACACCATAACCACAAACGCCATATTCCCACTTTCCAGCGCAAACGGAAACACAAAAACACAAGCCGCAGACGTAAGCAACAACACAACACAAATCCGCTTCTCACTACCCAGCCTATCACTCACATACCCATAAAGCGGCTCCGTAAACATCACCATAACACTCATCGTCATAACCACCAGCGCAGCCGTACCCGCTTCCCACCCATAATAAATAAGCGTAGAAACAAAAAAACCAATATACGTACAACACCCAAACCAAAAAGCAAACTGCAAAGCCATCCCATGCAAATTTACCCGCCTAACCTGCGTCTTATCCATAATGCCACTCCCACAACATTTTATTTGCCTTACTCAATTCTTCCAAAACCTTCTCACTTGCTTCAAAATTAAAAGACACTGATAAATTGCTGTTTAAAACATAGGAAATCGCTGCAACCGCCGCAGGAGAAAGTTCAAGACCGTGGGGGAAACTTTTCTGTAGAAAAGTTTCCCCCACACCCCCTTCAAAAGACTTTGACATTTTGGGGGTGATATGCGTGGCGCAGGTTATGCCTTCTGCGCCCCAGTGTATCCCGTCGTTCATTTCCCCTACGGGCAAGCCGCATACTGCGCATTCTTCCGAATGCGGGCGTAGTCCGTGGAAGTCAAAAAAGCGCAGAAAAAAAATATTTAAAATTTGAACTGACGATAATTTATCGTCAGTTGATTTTTTCATTAATTTTTTTAGGGACTTCAAAATAAGGCGTAGCAGGTCGTTGCATTCGAGTTTTTCCGGCACTGTTTTTGCGCAGGCGTCTACTATTTTGTATGCCGCCGATAGCTTATCGTAGTCTGTGCGCAGGTCGTAGAAGTTTTCTATTACGTCGGCTTGGGCTACGGAGTGGAAGCCTTTTCCTTTGGCCAGTACAAAGTCGGAATATGTAAATATTTGCGCCGCCGCCATAAACTTGCTGCGTGGCTTACGCGCCCCCCGCGCATAAGCCATCACTCGTCCTACGTCTTTGCATAGAAGCAAAAGCCGTTTATCGGCTTCGCCTGTTTCGTATTCTTTAATTACCAAGCCTCTTACTTTTATGGTGGTCATTTAAAAACCTTTCGGTCGCGCCGCGGTTTGTATTTTCGCGGTAGCGAGAAAATTCGAGATACTCAAGCGGGTCGCCGCTCACCGAGAACGCACGCCATGCTTGCTCTTGCATATTGTCCATGTAATTACCCCCGTAGGAATTATTTGCTGCGAATTTATTTTCCGCACCTACGGTTTTTATATCCTATCGAAAATATGGAAAACCTGCGAACGATTCATTTCTGCTCGTGGTAGCCAAAGCTTTTTAGCAGAAAATCACTGTCGCGCCAATTTTTTTTCACCTTTACCCAGATGTCTAAAAATATCGGTGAGCCTAGCAGTAGCTGTATGTCGCGGCGGGCGGCCGAGCCTATTTTTTTTAGCATTCCGCCGCTTTTGCCTATTATTATTGCCTTGTGGGATTCCTTTTCGCAGAATATTGTCGCACCTACGTCTACCATGGCGTCGGGGTCTTCGGGGTCGCGGGATTTCATTGCGGTTATGTCTACGGCCAAGCCGTGCGGGATTTCGTCCTGGAGGTATTGCAGGGCTTTTTCGCGGATTATTTCTGCTGCTATTTGGCGTTCGGGCTGGTCGGTTATTTGGTCTTCCGGGAAGTACATCGGGCCTTCGGGCAGGATTTCGCGGATATCGGTTAGCAGTGCCTGCACGTTTTCGCCCGTGAGTGCGGATAATGGTACTATGCCGCTAAAATTATATGCTGCGTGGTATTGTTCGATTACCTTTAGTAGCATGGGCTTGTCCACGGTATCTACCTTGTTTACGGCTAGAAAAACAGGGCGACGTACCCCTGCCAGGCTTTTTATTATTGCGCGGTCGCCTTCGTGTATTTTTTCCCGTGGCTCTACCATATATATTACAGCGTCGGCTTCGTTTAGTGCTGTGTTCGCGCTTTTTACCATAAAACTGCCCAGTCTTGTGGTGGGTGTATGGATACCCGGGGTGTCTATAAATATTATTTGATATCCTTCGCCTGTTAGGATACTGCGGATTTTATTGCGTGTGGTTTGCGGCTTGTTGGACACTATCGAGATTTTTTCGCCTATGAAATAATTCATTAGCGTAGATTTGCCTACATTCGGGCGGCCTATCAGCGTCACAAAGCCCGAGCGAAAATTATTAAATTCGTTTAATCTTCTCATAATAAAACGCAACCTTTCTCGGGTGTTATGTGTATTATACCCTTTTGTCGGAGGATTTGACAAACTCTTGGAAAATGTCATAATAGTTTCTAATTTATCGTCACGGAAGGGAGAAGCCGCATGGACGCACCCCGCGACACAATTATAGTCGTAGATGATGCAGATATTTTTGCAGATTTGGCTAAGTCTATATTAGACGACGACTATGACGTGTATACAGCTTCCTCGGGCGAGGAGCTGTTTAATCTCCTAAAAGAGACAGTGCCCGCGCTTATTCTTCTGGATATAAAAATGCCGGGCATGGACGGATTTGATGTTAACAGAAAACTAAAAGCCAATAAAAAAACCGCAGATATTCCCGTTATTTTTTTAACGGGAGCGAATAACCATGAACACGAATTAAAAGCGTTAAGCGAGGGTGCAGTCGATTACATTATAAAGCCATTTATTCCGGATATCCTCAAAATACGTGTTAACCTGCACCTGCTGCAAAGGCGGCAGGTAGAGCTTCAGCTTGCAAACAACGCAAAAACCGCCTTTATCGTAAATATGTCTCACGAAATGCGCACTCCGCTAAACGCGATTATCGGGTTTTCCGAGATGTCGCTGGATATAGGCGGCCTAAGCGAAGAACTATATATAAATCTGATGAATATAAAAGGCGCGGGTGCTACACTGCTCAGCCTTATTAGTGATGTTTTGGATATCTCAAAAATCGAAAGCGGCAAATTTGAGTTTGCGCCCATAGAGTACAATACCGCAAACATGATACAGGACGCCGTCACCCAAAGTATTTTAAGCAGGGGAGAAAAGCCGATTTCGTTTAAGCTGGATATCCACGAGAGCTTTCCCCGCACCGTCATCGGTGACGAGCTGCGTGTAAAGCAAATCCTGTGCAACCTTTTATCAAACGCCTTTAAGTTTACTCTGGAGGGCGAGGTTACGCTCAGTATTGATACCATAACAGACGACGGCGTAAAGTATATACGCGCAGTGGTTAATGACACCGGGATTGGAATAAAAGAATCACATCTGTCAAACATTTTTAATGCCTATTCACAAATGTATTTGCCCTCCAACAACGCAATCATGGGTACAGGGCTGGGCTTACCTATTTCGCGTATGCTGGCAGAAATGATGGGCGGCGGCGTTTCTGCAAAAAGCGAGTTTGGCAAGGGCAGCACCTTTACGGCATGGATTACGCAAAAAGCCTTATCCGATGAGCCAATAAGCCCAAAAATCATCGAAGATATCAAAAATTTCCGCTATTCCGAGCTAAGCAACGAAAAAACAAGAGCCATACCTCAGTTAAAATTACCCGACGCTCATATTCTTGTGGTAGACGACATAGATACAAACCTTGCGGTTGCCGCAGGCATGTTAAAGCGATACTCTATCAAAGTCGATTGTGTAAAAAGCGGCTCCGCCGCCATAGAAGCCATGAAAAACGAAACAATCCGCTACAACGCCATATTTATGGATTACATGATGCCGGAAATGAACGGCATAGAGGCGGCACACCAAATACGCAAAATCGGCACAGACTACGCAGCAAATATTCCGATTATCGCCCTTACCGCAAATGTCCTCGCAGGCAACGAAGAAATGTTTTTGGAAAATGGACTCCAAGCATTTATCACAAAGCCGATAAAGCCGCAAAATCTCCATAACATAATTACACAATGGATATGTGTAAACGCGGCTATCAGCACCCTACCGGAAAGCACATCTTCCGAAGCCCCGCATTTTAGCGTAGACGGCATTGATTTTGCCAAAGGAATGGAGCGATTTGGCGGCGACTGGGAGGCGTACTACAGTGTTTTGCGTACCTTTGCCCAAAACACCCCTCTGATAATGGAAAAAGTGATAAAAGTAACGGAAGCAGACATTTATGAATATACAATAGCAGTACACGGCCTAAAAGGCGCGTGCTACGGCATAGAAGCAAACGAAACAGCCGCCCTCGCCTACGCCCTGGAGGAAGCCGCAAAGCAAGAGGATTTCGCCTTTATTACAGAAAACAACGACGCCTTTATTAACAATATAAACAGCCTGCTGTCGAAGCTAAAAGCAGCCTTGGAGCTGATACAATCATCAAAAAATAAGCAAAAAAAAGATGCACCAGACCCTGCGCTGATTAAAAACCTGAAAGAAGCCTGCGCACGCCACGATATGAATGCAGTAGACACAGCAGTAGACGAGCTGGACGCCTTCGAGTATACAAACGGAGGAGAGCTTGTGGCATGGTTGCGAGAAATGGCCGACGAGATGAGCTATGACGACATTTCCAAACGATTAAGTGATTGCAAGATAGCAAACGAGGGGAGCCTGCATTATGCAACGACAGTTGAATAAGATAACCCTAACAACAAGATTTTATATCGCGTTTTATATAATAATCGCACTGTTTGTTGTCGTAATGGTGTATTCAAACTCGATTGTAAACCGCGTTAACGTAACCCACCAATATATGGCCGATTTTGTTGTGACCAGACACTCGGAGGTAGATATGTTTGAGGCGGTTTTCGAGCAGTTTAGCCGCATCGTCCGACTTTTTGTTTTATATCACGAGTTTGATATCGAAATGCACGATGATATCTTGGCGCACAATGCCCAAGCAATTACGGAGTTTGTGCGAGAAATGCAGATTATCACTTTAAACTATATAGAATTGGTTAACGCAAGCGATTACATAACCGAGCGCAACAGACTGACAGGCGTCGGTATAATGAGTTCTGTCCAAATGAATGTACAGCATCTTTACCGCGCAGTAAACGACGCCTTCTTTAACGGAGACACTGCAAACGGGCCTGATTTGACTGCCATAGCCGTCCATACACGGATGGTGGAAGAAAATATCAGCAGGCTAAGACCCTACTTATACGCAGAAGCCGAGTATATGGAAATAGAAATAAGCGGAATTTTGCAAAACCATACCTTTAGGTTATCCCTTATTATTGTCGCCATAGTTTTGCTGTCTTCGTTTTTGGCGTGGCACACTATCCATGCCTTTACATTGCGGATTAAGTCTATAGAGCGCAATGTACTGCGGATTAAACAGGGCGACATATCCTTGGTTGAAGGCGGCGAAAACGAAATCTCGCGGCTTGTTAACGACGCAATCTCATCCATGATTGATGTAATAAACCGCATTAACCAAGTAGTTGCGGAAAACGAAAAAGGCAATATGGACGCACGCATAGATATAGCAGGCTTTGAGGGCGGATACCGAGAAGTTCTTTTGAAGGTAAACAGCCTCATAGGGATTATAGAAAACAACCATTTGGCAAACCTGCGTACAGTTCTTGCGGAGGAAAGCTCATTGGCAAAAAGCCGCTTCCTCGCACGCATGAGCCACGAAATCCGTACGCCTATCACGGCAGTCATGGGTATTTCCGAGATACAGCTTCGCGACCGAAATATTTCTGTGCCTGTTATGGAGGCATTTGCAAAAATTTATGATTCTTCAAAAAATCTGCTTAGGATAATAAACGACATCCTCGATATTTCTAAAATAGAAGCCGACAAAATGGATTTAATCATCGACCGCTACAAAACCGAAGGCCTTATAGCAGACGCTACGCAGCTTTATATCGCACATGTAACAAGCAAAAACGTAAACTTTATCATTGATATCGACGAAAATATGCCCATGTATCTCATAGGCGATGATTTGCGTATCAAACAAATCATCGGCAACCTTTTGTCCAATGCCTTCAAATATACCGACAAGGGCAGTGTTAAGCTTGGTATGAGCTGCGAACATGCAGAGGGCGACAATGTATCCCTTGTGATTGACGTAGAAGACACAGGCAGAGGCATGTCGGAATCCCAAATACTAATGCTGACAGACGAGTACACCCGCTTCCACGAAAAGGAAGACCGCTTTACTGCGGGTACGGGGCTTGGTATGGCAATCATGCAAGGCCTGCTTAATATGATGGACGGCTCTTTTAAAATACAAAGCACGTTAAATATCGGCACAGCCTTCCGTGTTTCCATACCGCAGGTTGTTTTCGGCAAAGAAGTGCTTGGCAAAGAAACCGTAGAAAAACTAGCCCGCTACGAAATCGGCTCGCTATCAGAAAATCGTAACGAGGGGCTAAAATACGAATCCATGCCACACGGCTCCGTTTTGGTAGTAGATGACTTGGACGCCAATCTGTATGTAGCACGGGAGCTTATGAGTTTTTACGATTTGAAAATAGAAACCGAAACAAACGGTTCGGCAGCCATAGAAAAAATTAAAGCAGGCAAAGCCTACGATATAATTTTTATGGACCATATGATGCCCGAAATGGACGGAGAAGAAGCGGTAAGTATCATACGCGGTCTCGGTTACAAGGGTTGCATATTTGCATTTACCGCAAACGCAATGATAGGGCAGGCAGAAAAGTTTTTGCAAAATGGATTTGACGGTTTTCTTTCAAAGCCGATTCAGGCTGTACAGCTTGACACAGTCTTAAAAAAATATATTTCTCCCCAAGCAGTCAACAAATATCTGCCAAAACCGGGTATGCTGGATGTGCTGGAAAAAAAATTGTTGAGCGGGTATAAAAACTTTGTACAAGAATTAAAAGATACCCTCGATAAAAACGACTACAAACATGCGTCTTATTTAACGCATTCCATAAAAAACATTGTTTTACTTATGGGATACGAAGAAACCGGCCGCCTGGCGGCACAACTGGAAAAACTCTTTGACCAAAATAAAACGTCGGAAGAAGCCCTTCAACAGCTTTTCAAAAAGATAGAAGCTCTGTTTGGAGAGCTTGAAGCAAAGTGGAGCTAATCGCTTGCTTTTTTTATTTATTTATAGTACATTTGCTGTGGAGCGATGATTATGAAAAATGAAGATTATTCGCAATTACATACAAAGTCAATCGGCGCGGGGTTTTAATACCAAATACCGCGCCTCTTGTGATTGAATTTTGTGAATAAAAAAAGGAGATGTTTGCTTTATGAAAAAGTGGGACATTGTGGTAGTGGATGACCAACCATCAATCTGCAAGGAGGTCGCAAATTTTTTAAAGGATGACTGCGAGGTACATGCATTCAAAAGCGGAAGGGACGTGCTTAGCTACCTCGAAAAAAACACGACCGATTTGATTTTCCTTGACTATTACATGCCGGAAATGACGGGATTTGAAATTTTGTTGCAAATACGCCAGAATAAATCCATAAGCGACACACCGGTGATTTTTTTGACATCCGAAACAAGCGACCGCATGGAACACGAAATGACACAAAGAGGAGCCTGCGGCTATCTGTGCAAGCCCGTAAATGCAGAACAACTAAGACAGTGCATTAGGAAGCATCTAGCAAAATAACTTTTGGGGGGAATATATAATGCGTAAACTTATCAATGAAGATTTATCAAAATGCGTAGGCTGTAACCGCTGTATCCGTGTATGCCCGATTGAGGGGGCCAACCATGTTTTTTCGGATGAAGGGCAAATACGCGTTTCGATAAACTCGGACAAATGTATCGCTTGCGGCTTTTGTTTGTTTACTTGCCGCCACAAGGTAAGAGACTACGACGACGACATGGCACGCTTTATGAACGACCTAAAAAATGGAGAGCCTATTTCGCTCCTTGTCGCGCCCGCACTTTATGTTAATTCTGAGGGCGGCAGGCTTTTGGCTTGGCTAAAACAAATGGGCGTAAGGACAATATACGACGTTTCTATCGGCGCAGACATATGTACATGGGCGCATATCCGTTACATCGAGGATAAAAAACCAAAATCGGTTATCACTCAGCCCTGCCCCGCGATTGTGGACTATATCATAAAATATAAGCATAATATCGTAAAATATCTTTCGCCCGTACACAGCCCCATGCTTTGTACCGCGATATATATGAGAAAACACGACAGGATAACCGACAGTATAGCCGCGATATCACCATGTATAGCAAAATCCCACGAGTTTGAGGCCACAGGCCAAATAAAATATAACATTACGTTTAAGCGTTTGTTCGAATACGTGCGCGACAACGATATAATTCTGCCGGACTACGACGCTAAATTTGACCATCCCGAGGCGGCGTTTGGGCGTTTGTATTCCATGCCGGGCGGATTGAAGGACAATATGCAGTTTTATTTCGGAAAGACTCTGCGCGTAGACCAAGCAGAAGGCCATGGCGTAGTATACGAAGCTATCGACGCCTACGCGGAAGAAAAAGAAGAATACCTGCCCACAGTTTTTGACGTACTAAACTGCGGCGAGGGCTGTAACCTTGGTACGGCGGTGGAGCATACCGCAAGCCGCTTTGAAACAAGCTCCATCATGGAGGAAGGCAGAAGAGCCGTGGCACAGTCCTACGACCGTGACCATTACAACGAGCTGCTAAGCCATTACGACCAAAAGCTTAACATGAACGACTTTATAAGGACTTACAGACCGCAAAACGTAGCCCAGCGGGTATTTACCGAGGCACAAATAGAAAAAGGCTACAAGACCATGGGCAAATCCACCGAGCGTCAAAAAACATTTGACTGCGGTGCGTGCGGCTGCGACACCTGCCACGAAATGGCAAGGAGTATAGTCGCCGGCGACAATATCTCACAAAACTGTATCCAAATGCTTA
Organism: Defluviitaleaceae bacterium; assembly: GCA_009786685.1. Taxonomy (GTDB): domain Bacteria; phylum Bacillota; class Clostridia; order Lachnospirales; family WQUN01; genus WQVC01. The sequence continues at coordinate 7,575 of WQRQ01000019.1, read as the reverse complement.
ACGAAGAAATCGTAGGCGTTTTGGATATCGCGATATCCAACGTGGACAGCGCGAACCTTCTTTTGAAGGATATCGAAAACATCAAAGGCAAATCAGCCCAAATTGCCGAGTGCATGGCTACTCTTAATGATGGCTTTGAAAAATTCAAAACCATTTCGTCAAATATTCTTTCTATTGCCATGTCTACAAACCTTGTCGCGCTAAATGCTTCTATAGAGGCCGCACGCGCAGGCGAAGCAGGCAAAGCCTTCGCCGTGGTCGCGGAAGAAGTACGTGCGCTTGCCGCAAAATCGAAAGAGGTTGTATCCGAGTCGGACGCTATTTCTGACCAATCACTCACTTCGATTTCGGCTGTAAATGAGCTGATTGCCAGCATTGCAGAAAACTACGACAAGGCTCATATCAGTATCTCCGTAATGAGCCAAAGCCTAAATTCCATTATAGAAACCGTTCAGCATGATAGCAAACAATAAGGGGTAACCCATGAACGTCGCAAGTGGCGAACAAGAAATTATTTTTATAGTCGATGACAGCGCAATCATCCTAGAGATGGTGGCCGCTGCCCTTGGCGGCGAGTATATCATTTACGCAGCGATATCGGGCAAGATGATGTTTGAGCTTTTGGAAGAGATGACACCCTCTTTAATACTGCTCGACATTATGATGCCCGATATCGACGGCTATGCCGCCATCAAAATGCTAAAGTCGAATGAAAAAACCGAAAATATCCCGGTTGTTTTTTTGACGGCAGAAAACGACTCCGAGAGCGAGTTGCGCGCTCTGCGTGAGGGTGCGGTCGATTATATTAAAAAGCCGTTTTTTTTAGAAGTATTAAAAATGCGCGTTGACGTACAAATTCTTTTGCAAAAACAGAAACGGGAGCTGCTCGCCGCAAACGAAGCAAAATCGGCATTTATCGCCGTAATGAGCCACGAAATGCGCACGCCGCTAAACGCCATACTCGGCTTGTCCGAAATATCACTCGAGGACCCGGGTACAAATTACTATAACCTTGTAAATATAAAAAAAGCCGGGACAACGCTGCTTAGTATAATCAGCGATATTTTGGATGTCTCGAAAATAGAATCCGGTAAATTTGATTTTATCCGAACAGAATATGACGCCGCACATATGATTAGTGACGCGACAACACAAAGCATACTGCACAGGAATGAAAAAGACATAGATTTTGTACTTACGATAGGCGAGGATTTCCCGGCTAAACTTTTTGGTGACGAGCTGCGGGTTAAGCAGGTTTTAAACAATCTACTTTCCAATGCATTCAAATATACACAAAAAGGCTCGGTGGAGCTTGAAATCACAAGCACCCGAGAAAACAATACTGTTTTGGTGGGTTTTTCTGTAAAAGATACCGGGATTGGTATACGGTCGGAGGAGCTGTCTCATATTTTTGACGACTATATGCAGGCAGACATGACTGCCAACCGCAAAATAGTGGGCACGGGTCTGGGATTATCTATCGCGCACAGGCTTTGCGAACTGATGGAAGGCAGCCTCATAGTCCAAAGCGAATACGGCAAGGGCAGCATTTTTTCTGTACTGATTAAACAGCAGTTAGTATCCGAAGAAATTCTTACCCCGGAAATTATCCACAGTCTCCAAAACCTATGCTATTACGAGCAAATGCAAAGCGAGGTAGAAAAACTACCGCCGCTTGATTTGTCGTGCGCCCGTATTTTGGTCGTAGACGACGTGGACGTAAACCTGGAGGTTGCCGTCGGTATGCTAAAGCGATACGGCGTAAAAACCGACTGCGTACGAAGCGGCCCGGAAGCCATCGACGCAGTAAAAAACAGCGACATAAGCTACGACATTATTTTAATGGACCATATGATGCCCGGCATGGACGGTATCGAGACTACCCGCCACATAAGGGAAATTGAATCCGCAAATGATATTCCCATCATCGCCTTTACCGCAAACGCACTCGTAGGTAACGAAGAAATGTTTTTGCGCTCGGGATTTCAGGGGTATCTTTCAAAGCCGATAGATTCGTTTAAGCTGGACACAATCATAAGAAAGTGGGTGGCGAGCGACAGTACTCTTTTCGTTGCACAACCCAAACAAACCATAGCTTTGGATTTTGATATCGAAAGCATTAACATAAACAGGGGCGTCCAAAAATTTGGCGACATAGGCATTTATCTGGATGTACTGCGTATGTTTGCACAAAACGTCCCGCAGATTTTGCAAAAAGCGGAGCTAGGTATCACAGACGACACCTCCGAATATATCACATCGGTGCATGGCATACGTGGCTCTTGCTACGGCATTTGCGCAGACGAGACGGCAAATTTGGCAAATATACTGGAAAACGCCGCCAAAAATGAAAAATACGACGTAATCCACGCGCTTAACTCGGACTTTATAGAAAATGTTAATAAGCTTTTGGCGGATATCAGCAAGGTTATTACCTACCTGGAAGCCCAAAAACAAAAAGCACACGCCGACGAACCATCCCCCCAATTATTAGACGCGCTACTCGAATCATGCAAACGCAATGATTTAAATGAAATTGATAAAATAATCGCAGAGCTTGACAGCTTCGAATACGCCAAAGGCGGCGAGCTTGTAACATGGATAAGAGAAGCCGCAGACAGCATGGATTACGCAGATATTATTGAAAAGCTTACGCAAATCTAATTTGGGGCTTTGCCCCAAACCCCACTCGCTTTTTGAAAAAAGCGAGGCAAAAACTTTAACATTAAAACCAAAATCGTGTGAATGCACGATTTTATGATACCTTGACAATTCCCGGGGAAATATCATAAAGTAGACGCAATATCACTGAAAGAGGATGATTAATGTGTACACACGTCTGAAGGATTTGTACCAAGACGCGGGCAAATTTATTGGGAAAAAAGTTATCGTGGGCGGATGGATTCGCACATCGCGTAATAATAAAAATTTGGGATTTATTGAACTTAATGACGGAAGCTTCTTTAAGCCCGTGCAAATAGTACTTGAAGTAATCCTTCAACCAAATGGCCTAAATTTTGACGAGGCTGTAAAGCTTGGTGTAGGCTCTTGTATTTCTGTTGAAGGGACTGTGGTGGAAAGCCCCGGCGCAAAGCAGCCCTTTGAGATAAAGGCCGAGAAAATTACATTGGAAGGCTCTTGCCCGCCCGACTACGTTTTGCAAAAGAAACGTCACGGGTTTGAGTTTTTGCGCACAATCGCGCATTTGCGGCCTCGGACAAACACGTTTGCGGCTGTTTTTCGTGTGCGGTCGCTTGCGGCGCACGCTATACATGAGTTTTTTCAAAAGCGTAACTTTGTTTATATTCATACTCCTATTCTTACGGGGAGCGACTGCGAGGGCGCGGGGGAGATGTTTCGGGTGACAACGCTTCCTGCGGGTGAGGCGGATTTTAGTAAGGATTTTTTTGGCAAGGAGGCGCACCTTACCGTTAGCGGACAGCTTGCGGTGGAGCCGTTTTGCTTGGCTTTGCGCGATGTTTATACCTTTGGGCCTACCTTCCGCTCCGAGAACTCCAATACTACGACCCACGCCGCCGAGTTTTGGATGATTGAGCCGGAAATGGCTTTTGCCGACCTTGACAATTACCTTGAGACTGCCGAAGCAATGCTTAAATACGTGATAAATTACGTGCTGGAACATGCACCAGAAGAAATGGAATTTTTTAACGAGTGGATAGAAAAAGGACTGACGGATAGGCTAAAAGCTATCGTGGCGGCAGAGTTTACGCGTCTTTCTTATACCAAGGCTATTGATGTGTTGTTAAAATCCGGTAAGAAATTCGAGTTCCCGGTAAAATGGGGTGCGGATTTGCAAACCGAACACGAACGCTATATCTGCGAAGAAGTTTACAACGGACCCGTTTATCTCACCGACTATCCGCGTGATATAAAGGCGTTTTACATGCGCGTAAACGAGGACGGAAAAACCGTAGCCGCTGCCGACCTGCTTGTCCCCGGCGTAGGCGAGCTTATCGGCGGAAGCCAACGCGAAGAACGTCCGGAGGTGCTGGAAGAGAGCATAAAAAAATTTGGGCTAAACCCGAAAGACTACGACTGGTATATGGATTTGCGCAACTTTGGCGGGGTAAAGCACGCGGGCTTTGGGCTTGGCTTTGAGCGGCTAATCATGTACCTCACGGGCATGAAAAATATTCGCGACGTAATCGCATACCCCCGCACAGTCGGGAATATGTCGTTTTGATTGACGTACTAATCATAGGCGGAGGCCCTGCGGGCGTAACGGCAGCAATTTACACCGCCCGAGCGGGCTTTAATACGACAATAATCTACAAAAATCACGGCGCGCTGGAAAACGCCGACGTAGAAAACTTTTACGGCTTTACAAAAATAAAAGGAAAATCCCTCGTAGAAAAAGGCCTGCGCCAAGCGAAAAAATTTGGCGTAAAAATCATCCGCGACGAAGTGGTTAACATTAAAAAGAATGACGAAAGCGACGTTTTTACCGTGGAGACGGCTAAAAAATCCTTTGAAGCGCGAGCGGTTTTGATCGCTACGGGCGCGAGCCGTAAAAATTCAATCGGTGAAAAATTCGAGGGGCGCGGCGTAAGCTACTGCGCCATATGCGACGGATTTTTTTATCGCGGAAAGGATGTCGCCGTGCTTGGCAGCGGCGCGTATGCCTTGCATGAGGTTAACGATTTGTTGCCGCTTGCGGCTTCTGTTACGCTTCTTACGGACGGGGAGGAGCCTTCTGTTGCATTTCCCGACGCCGTTTTGATTCGCAGGGAGAAAATTTTGGATGTTTTTGGTGGGATTTCTTCAGGGCTGATAAAAAACGAGGTTTTGCAAGGTGTGATTTTGGAAAACCAAGAAAAAATCCCGATTTCCGGGCTTTTTATCGCCCTCGGCGTCGCAGGCGGCACGGAGCTTGCACGTAAGCTAGGCGCGGAAATATCCGCGGACGCAATAAAAACCGACGCACAAAAGTACACAACAATCCCCGGGATATGGGCGGCAGGCGACTGCACAGGCGGCCTCGCGCAAATCGCAAAGGCCGTACACGACGGCGCAGAGGCAGGTTTGTCTATTGTAAAAACTTTACGTGAAAATTAGTGTGGACAACTTTCGATATTTTGTGTATTATTAAATGAGATGAAATTTATTCGAATTTATTTTGTTCGGGGGTACTTACGTGATTGATATTGATAACACACAAGAACTCAAAGCTCGGATTAAAGTAATAGGCGTCGGCGGCGGCGGCGGAAACGCCGTAGACCGCATGGTAGAAGGCGGCATTACAAACATAGAGTTTATTTCTGCAAACACGGATAATAGGGCGTTGGCTAAGTCCAAGGCTTCTATTCGTATACAATTGGGAGAAAAACTCACACGCGGCCTCGGCGCGGGCGGTAAGCCCGAAAAAGGCCGCAAAGCCGCAGACGAAACCCGCGAAATCCTCGCCAATGCCATCGAGCAAACCGACCTCCTGTTTATCACAGCGGGCATGGGCGGCGGCACAGGCACAGGCGCAGCCCCCGTAATCGCAGAAATCGCCCGCGAAATGGGCATCCTCACCGTAGGCGTAGTCACAAAGCCCTTCTCCTTCGAAGGCGGCCCACGTATGCGCAACGCCCTCGCAGGCATCACAGAACTCCGCAAACACGTTGATACATTAGTAATTATCCCCAACGAGCGTCTGCTCACCATCGTAGGCGACGACGTTTCTCTCGTAGACGCATTCCGACGCGCAGACGAAGTTTTGCACCAAGGCGTAGTAGGAATAAGCGGCGTTATCCTCGATGACGGCCTTGTAAACCTCGACTTTGCCGACGTTCGTACGGTAATGGAAGACCAAGGCGTTGCCCATATGGGTATCGGCCGCGCTTCCGGCAAAAACAAAATCGAAACCGCAATTAAAGAGGCCATCAACAGCCCACTGCTCGAAACTTCCATCAGCGGCGCGAAGGCCGTAATCATAAGCTTTACAGGCGACGCAAGCATGGGTCTGAAAGACCTCTCCGCCGCCGCAAACTTTGTAGGCTCTGCACTTGACCCCGACGCCGAGGTAATGTTTGGCGCGACAATAGATGATTCGCTGAAAGACGAAGTACGCGTAACCGTAGTAGCCACCGGTCTCGACGAAGAAGAAGCCCTGTCAGCGGGCAGTCAGCAACGCCGCCCCGCAGACCCCTACGCCAGACCCGCAGCAGCAAACGCAAACGACCGCCCACCGGAAATCCAAGAAGCACTGGAAGAACGCGAAGAACTGCAACCCATCCGCGAATCCAACTTCCGACTCATAAACGAAGACATAACTCCACCATTCCTGAGAGACTGGAAAAAACGTACGGATAGACCGTAAATAAATGCATAAAAATTCTCAAAAAGTCCAACCTATGTTTAAACACACAGGAAGGACTTTTTTTACATGAAAAAATTATTTTTTACCGCGCTGTTAATCGCGCTGATTTCCACCCCTGCACTGGCCACCGTCTCCATTGACGCGAAGGCGAGCCTTCTCATGGAGGCGGAGACGGGCAAGGTTTTGCACGAATTTAACGCACATGAAAAGCTTCCACCCGCTTCTGTTACAAAAGTTATGACAATGCTGCTCATCTACGAGGCCCTCGCCCAAGAGCGTATAAAATGGGACGATGTTGTCACCGTAAGTGCGCACGCGGCTTCCATGGGCGGCTCGCAGATTTTCTTGGAGCAGGAGGAACGACAAACCGTGCGCGACCTCACAAAATCCATCGTAATCGCTTCCGCAAACGACGCCGCCGTTGCCATGGCGGAATTTGTCGCGGGCAGCGAGGAGGCATTCGTTACACAAATGAATAACAAGGCACGTGCGCTTGGCATGGAAAACACCAACTTCGCAAACGCGTGCGGGCTGGACGCCGACGGCCACCTCACTACCGCACACGATATCGCACTTATGTCGCGTGAGCTAATAATAAAATACCCCGAGGTATTCGACTACACAAAAACCCGCCTAGATACCATCACGCACAAAACCGCTCGCGGCGAAGAAGAATTCGGACTAACAAACACAAACCGCTTAATTCGTAGCTACTCGGGTGCGACAGGCCTGAAAACCGGCTCAACTTCCCAAGCCCTCTACTGCATTTCTGCCACCGCCGAAAAGGAGGGAATGCAGCTAATCGCCGTCGTCTTGGCCGCCCCCGACCCCGCCATCCGCTTTGACGGCGCAATGAAAATGCTCGACTACGGATACGCCAACTACGCCCTCATCGCCAAAGAAGAAACAGGCACACCCATGGGCGAAATTAAAATCTACAAAGGTGCGACAGAATCCTCACCCGTAGTAATAAAAGAGCAAGTAAACATGCTCGCGCCAAAAGGCAAACATGTAACCCTCGACGGCGAAGTAATAATCGCAGAAGCCCTTGACGCTCCCCTACCCGCAGGCACAACCGCAGGCGAAGTAATATACACATGGGAAGGCACAGAAGTAGGCCGCAGCGAGCTTATAATCCCGGAGGATATAGAGCGTGTATCCGCCGGTGAAATGATGAATCGGTTGTTTAAGAGATGGGTTTTTAACAATTAATGGAGACCTTGGGGGAAAACCTTTTGTGAACAAAAGGT
>WQRQ01000018.1 GCA_009786685.1 Defluviitaleaceae bacterium | reverse complement strand
AGCGGATTAAATGAGAAACGGTCTCGGCAGAGCAAAAAATCGCGAACGCCTCACCGCGTTTTTTGCGATAGGCGAGACCGATTTCGAATTAATCCGCTATATAATTAAAAGTAAGCTGTGTTTATGCGGGTTGATAAGAGGAGGAGCTTTCGGTGAAAACAAATTTTGTTGGAAAAAAAGAGAATGAAAAGGTATCTATTAAAACATGCAAGGGTGGTGTAGTATCTAATTAAGGCAAGTCTATGCTGAAAGGAGGGTGCGGTTAATTATATGCGGCTTGCTGGGTTTACTAAAGATAGCGTGTCATAGAAGATGATAGCAATTATATAGATGGAGAGTTGAAGCTTACGAACTTATCTTCTACCGTCAAACAGAAAGTACTTATTTTCTTCCTCTGGATTAATGCAAACATCATAAGTATCTATTGGCAAGCACATGTGATGGAGGTTTCTCGGGCGAACAGGATGTTGTTTGACGAAAGCTACGCACTGCTTGACTTGGGAGACCCTTTTGAAGCTATTTTATTTCTATACGAGTAAAAAAGAAGCGCGAACGTTAACTATGTAAACATGCTGAAGTGGGGGTAAAAACAGATTTTACGGATTCGGAATTAGCACTTATTCATCGTGCTATTGGCAGTATGCAATTTTATGGGTATAATGACCCTAGGGATACTGGTGGTAGACGTTTTGCTGCTGCGAGTGGCAGTGTTCAGTTTTTCCGAGCAACAAACTCCTGGTTGCGACCATTGATGAAAACCCTCAAACCCGCATGTGGTTTATGGTAGATGATGATATTTATGATAAAATCGAAGAAATTACTCTGCCGCTGTTTCTTTACACATTCCCTGATGATGGTTGGTGGAATAATCCCGCATAAGCCTTTGCTTATGCGGGTCGGAACGCTTTTTTCAAAATCATCCGGTTTGCCGCTATATTGCAATTTTTAGGGGAGGGGCTTTCAGTGAGGATAAAAATTTTAGTTGTCATACTGTTCGTCTCCTTTATGGCTTTTATCAGTGGCTGTACATCATCATTTGAGCATGAAGATGCCGAAGTGTCCGTATCACCCTTTCATGCACCCCATATCCCCTCGGAAAGCGAGGCGGCTTTTATTGCGCAATTAAATGAGACGGGTTTGGATTGGGACTTTATATCCGCGCAAAATTTGATTGACCCATATCATCAAGCGATACCGCGTAACCGTGTCTATATTATAGGCAACCCGTCGCTCTCTGCTAATGCGATTATTACTTTACGCAATAATGCAGGTACATTTTGGGGAGATGAGCATATACATATATCATTTTCGCCCACAGGGCTGCTGGCTGATGATGAAAAGCTGTTGTCGGATGATGAGTGGCTTTTGTTTTGGAAGTTTGCAGGGGAATTTCTCGGTGAGGAAGAAATCGTAGCAAATATCGCTGCTCGGTCGCTGGAGTACCTTGAGGAGTTTCAGTTTTACGATGAAACAGAAAACTCTATCATTTTAATGGACGGATATGAGGGCAATGTCGATTACAGAGTTATTCTCACTTGGAATATTTTTTATGAGCGGTATATGCCATATCGGATTGCACTAACGGCAGGTTTGCAGACAGTTTATCGCGGGCTATTAAAAGAGCTTGAAGAGCTTGGAGGCAGGCTCTGGTAGGGTCGGAGCGGTTTTATCCAAAACATCTAGCCGATATGTAGCATATAAAAGCACCTAACGACACGAATGCCGATAGGTGCTTTTATCGTATTAACAGATTTTAAACAAACAAGCTCATCATGTTCCATTGTTGACCCGCGTTACCGAAGTCAAACATATTGTTAGGTGCGGTAACTTGTACGGGTGAGGGTGAGCTGGTGTTTCTGTACGAGCCGGAAGCGGCATTGTTTGCGATTCTGCCGACGCGTGCGGTAAAGCTGGAGTTATTGTCGGCACCAAACATGCGGTCTAGGCTGCCATCTTCTGCGGCGCGTTGCATACGCGCTTGGTCGATGGATAAACGACCGTTGCTATCCACGTTAATGCCTACGTTGCGCAGAGACGAAGCAAAGGTGCGATTCATGCCTTGGATGTCGTTAACCATACGTTGGTTGCCGCGTCCTGCATTTGTGTTTATGCTTCCGAGTGCGTTATTTAGGGCGTTTACGAGACCTGTGGCGGCGGCGATTGTATCCTCCGCGTTACGCGCAAAGGTGATGTTTGTTCCGTTTTCGCCTGTGCCTACGCCTTGTAATGTGAGGTGTACGCCCCTTTGGAGCTCTACCTCGTTTGATTGAGAAGCATGGCGTGCGCCGTTAACGGTAAACGCGGCGTTTTGTGCTTGACGACTGGTGGTTGTTACCCCCATCGTTTCGGCAAGGTCGCCTTGTACGTCTGTTACCGTAAAGCGGTTGTTTGTGCCTGTCAGCGTGGATTCCAGCGTGAGGGCTGTTGTTCTGTCATCGCCTGTGCCTTGGGAGGCTATGGACGCCATTACGCCTGTTGTTTCGCGGCGTGCGTTTATGGCGGCGGCCATGCGGTTTTGGATGTCCTCGTTGCTGTCGCTTGCTTCTATTGCAATGTTAAATGTGTGAGTCCTTCCGCCGGATTCTATGGCAAATGTAAAATTGCCCGTACCCGTGTCGCGGTGATTGTGGTTAAGTGCTTCGCCTTCGTTGGCCTGTGCGGCGGCAAGCTGTTGTACTTCCACCCGCGCGTCACGCGGCGGTGTGGCGGCAAGCAAACGGGAATTGTCCACACGTACTGTGGCGACTTCTGCGTCAGAAGTCCGTCCTGTTAATGTGCCGTTTCTTCCTTGTAATTCGTCGAGGGCATTTTGAATATTGTTGCCTGCTGCGATTGTTTCGTTAGAAGCAGAGGTATTGTTCTGCTGCTGCCCGGGCGCGTTAATGCGCGAGTTTAAGTTTGCAGTCCAGTCGTAAGCATTTCTACGGCTGTTAACGCTAAAACCACCCTGCATTAGCTGGCTTTGTGCCATCATGCGAATATTCATATTTGCCTCCCCCCTTCATGGATTGTGACAAATTCCTAAACTTTGTCAATTTATTTGTATTATATTCCGGTACAACAGAAAAATCAATACTTGCGCGTAAAAGATTTTTAATTTATTATAGAAAAAAATTTACATTTTCTGGAAGGAGAAAATATGAACATAAAAATCAACGGAAAAATTTTAATAGCCGCGCCCACGGGCGAAATTGACCACCACGCGGCAGAACGCTTTAGGGCGCAAATTGACTCTGCCTTCGAAAAATCATCCTGCCGTCACATAATCTTGGATATGAAGGACGTCACATTTATGGATTCTTCGGGTATCGGAATGATAATCGGCCGCTACAAAAAGGCAGAATCCGGCGGCGGAAAGCTCACCCTTTCCAATATGAGCGAAGCCGTAACAAAGCTTTTTAACATTTCCGGCCTGGCAAAAATAATTTCGCGGGCAGAAAACACGCAAGAAGCAATCATAAAGCTGGGGGGTAACATAAATGATTAAACTGGAAATAGAAGCTTTGCCGGAGAACGTAGCAATGGCGCGGGTTGTGGCGTCCTCGTTTATCACAAAATTTGACCCGACGGTGGAGCAGCTTACGGAGTTTAAGACGGCGGTATCCGAAGCCGTAACAAACGCAATAATCCACGGCTACTCGGACAAGCGCAGCGGCGAGTTTGTGACGCTTACACTTTCCGCAAAAGGCCGCGAAATCACGGCAAAAATCATCGACAACGGCGTAGGCATAGAAGACGTAGAAGCCGCAAAAGAGCCGCTATTTACCACAAAGCCCGAGATGGAACGCTCCGGCTTGGGCTTTACGGTAATGGAATCCTTTATGAGCAAAGTGGAAATTAATTCCAAAAAAGGCGAAGGCACAACAATTACATTGGTAAAAGAACTAGGGGAACAACAATGACCGAAACCTTGGCACTAATCGCCCGCGCCCAAGCAGGCGACAACGAAGCAGCAGAGCAGATTATAAAAGAAAACAGCGGGCTTATATGGTCGGTTGTAAAAAAATTCGCAAAGCGCGGTTATGAGCCGGACGACCTTTTTCAAATCGGTGCGATAGGGCTTCTTAAATGTATACGAAAATTTGATTTTTCATTTGATGTAAAATTTTCCACATACGCCATCCCCATGATAATCGGGGAAATAAAGCGTTTTCTGCGTGACGACGGCATGATAAAGGTATCGCGACCTATGAAGGAGCTTGCCACAAAAGCCCGCTACACCACAGAAATGCTAACGGCAAAAAACGGCCGACAGCCCACAATAAGCGAGCTTGCCGCAGAAATAGGCGTAACATCGGAAGAAATAATAGTAGCAACAGAAGCCACCACCGACGTAGAATCTCTCCATGCCACAATTTACCAAGGCGACGGCAGTCCTATCTTCTTAATAGATAAGGTCGCCCAAAGCAGCGAGGACAAAGACCAAAGCATTAACATCCTTGCCCTAAAGCAGCTAATCGAACGCTTAAAACCCAAGGAACGCCAAGTAATAATCCTGCGGTATTTCCAAGATAAAACACAAATGGAAGTAGCAAAAGCCATCGGAGTATCTCAGGTGCAGGTATCACGAATAGAAAAAAAGGTGCTGCAATCCTTAAAAAACGCGCTTTTGGACGAGGAGTAAAAAATCTTAACAAAATCTTTATATGACAAATTAAAAGTTATGGTATCATACCCCTATCGCATTTTACGAAGCCCGACGGAAACCGACAGGTGTTTTATGGAAAAAAAACCCGAGAAACACTCGGAACAATACTCTAAGATAACCAAGCAGGACAGAAAGAATATAGCTCGCGCTATCAGTTATATGACACATATTGCGGTAACTATGGCGGTTTGCGTATTGATAGGCGTTTTGCTTGGGCTTTTTTTGGACAGTCGGCTGGGTACAGACCCTTGGCTGGTTATCGTATTTTCACTACTCGGGTGTATGGCAGCTTTCAAATCTATGATAGATATTGCAAAAAAGTTTTAGGGGCGTTTAAATGGAATATACCATGGAGGCAGTCGCCGGTAAGATGATAACGGTGATTGTCGTACTAAGCGCGATAATAGCAGGTATCAGTTATTTTCTGTTTATGTCAATATCGGCAGACACCATGATGATGGCAACCATCCTTGGTGTAAACACAGGAGCAACAGCCGCCGACGCAATCCCATTTATTGTGGGAATCCTCTTGGCGATGGGCGTTAACATCGCAAAGGTTATTCTAATGAAAAGAGCCGTAACAAACGCGATTAAACGCGAAGAAGGCGCGGCAAGTATGTACCTTAAAGGCCAGTATTTTATGCGCCTTATAATTACGGCGGTAGTTTTGTTAATCGCAGGATATCTTCACTCCAACGCTTTAACTGTAGAAAACAATCCGCTTTATGTAAATTTTATGGGTGCGTTTTTTGGGATTTTTACATTCCCTGTTGCAACTCATTCCATGCGCTTCTTTCTAAGGGACGCGCTTAAAGATGACGACGGGATTTTAAATGCACCTAAGAGTTCGGCAAATGATATTGTGCAAGATGCAATAGATAAATTAAACGCAATCGGCGCAGAGGAAGACCCGATAGAATCTACAGATTCGGCAGATGTCGGAGACAGCACCGGTTGCGATTAGAAAATAGCGGGGGGCAAGAACATGTTTGACATTAATGTATTTGCCAGTTTCAGAATCAACGACACAATCGAGTTTTTAATAACAGAAACCACAAGAAACACATGGATAGTCATGGGTTTGCTTCTGATTCTCGCTATCATAGTCCGTGTTAAGTCAAACAAATGGGACCCGATGAAAAAGCCGACAGGCTTACAAAATGTTATAGAAATGTGTGTAGATGCATGGGAGAAATTCTTCCGGGGCAATTCTAATGATACAGTTTTGTATCTTGCTCCATGGTTTTTCTCTTTATTTGTTTTCCTGATAATTTCCAACATAATGGGCATTACGGGGCTTCGCCCGCCCACGGCAGACTGGGGTATGACCTTCCCGCTTGCTGTTTCTACTTTTTTCCTTATACAGTACGCAGGCGTACGCCATCGTCCTAAAGGTTACTTAAAAGGTATTTTCCTTGAGCCGGTGTTTGTATTTGCACCACTTAACGTAATAGGCGAGCTTGCAAGGCCGATTTCGCTTAGCTTCCGTCTGTTTGGTAACGTACTCGGCGGTATGATACTGCTTTCTCTTCTCTACGGTATCGCGCCAATCTTTACACAAATTGTTTTACCCGTACCGTTGCACATGTATTTCGATCTTGCTGCCGGTGCCCTTCAAGCGGTTATCTTTACCGTGCTAAGCCTAACATTTGTAGGCATAGCTGCGGAAAGTTAAAACCGCGCCGAGCTAAAGCTCGTCGGGGGCGTCCGGTTTAAGATAAATATTTTTTAGGAGGAATTACTATGTATCATCCTTTGGCATTTGCCATAGCAATCTCTCATATTGCTGCCGCAATTGCACTTCTAAACGGTGTTTTGACCACACTCGGTCAAGGTAATGTTGCCGCTAACGCCGTAGCAGCAATTGCACGTCAACCAGAAGCAAAAGGCTCCATCACCACAACAATGTTCATCGGTTGCGGCTTCGCAGAAACATCAGGTGTTTATGGTCTGCTTGTAGCATTCCTGCTGATTTTCGTAAATCCGCTAATCAACAACAACATTGATGTACTTTCTGTACCCCAACAAATAGGCGCAGCAATCTTGCCATTCCTAGGCTAAAATCGAGAGGATGGTTCAATTGAATCCTCAATTATTATTTATTCTTACAGCTAATCGCTATAGGCCACTCATTGACATGGACTTGCAAATGTTCTTGGACATGTTGCCTAACTTGCTTAACTTCATAGTTACGGCCGCGTTTCTTACCTATTTGTTATACAAACCGGTAAGAAGGATTCTTAAAGCCCGCGCAGACCGCGTAGAGGGTGAGATGAAAGACGCTGCCACAAGCAAAGCGACAGCAGAAGAGTTAAAAACGCAATACGAGCAAAAAGTAAGAGATATCGAAGTCGAACGCAACGCGATTCTCGACGAAGCGCGTAAACAAGCGGGCGAAAAGCGCGACCAAATCTTGGAATCCGCAAAATCGGAAGCCCAAGACGTAAAAGACCGTGCAAGCCGTGACATCGCCACCGAGTTGGAACAAACCAAAGGTGCGGTACACCAGGCAATCATCGACATCTCTACAGATATGGCGGCGAAATTGATTTCTGCCACCATTGATAAGAACGCTCACGATAAGTTATTTTCTGAAGCCCTTGCCGAGTTGGAAGCTACACATGCTTTCAGTAAGGAAACAGCGGCTGTTTAGGAGGCCTTTAACGTGGCAGACCTTGGAATTCGTTATGCTTCCGCTTTGTTTGACATTTCTCAAGAAAGCGGCTTGTTAAGCGATTATTTGGAACAAGCGCAGTTAGTGGTTGACAACATCGCCAGCGAAGACGCACAGCGTGTATTAACCCACCCGCGCATAGCTTCCGAAGAAAAGTTTGCATTTTTGCAAAAAGCCTTTGGCGACCATATACACCAAGACCTCCTTGGCTTTATGCGGTTATGTGTAAGCAAAAACCGCGAAGCCTTCCTTTTGCCTGCACTTCAAAAGCTTGTAGAGATGATAAAAACGCACCAGAGACAAACTACCGCAAGGATAGTGTCCGCAGTGCCTTTAACAGACGCACAAGCCGAGCAGCTTACGGTTTTACTTGCCAAAAAGCTGAATAAAACAGTGGATGTTACTGTAATAGTAGACCCGACTGTGATTGCAGGTATAAGTATACATGTGGACGGTTATTTCTTGGACCGTACCGTAAAAACCATGCTTAAAGATATGAAAGAAACCTTTCTCACGTAAAGGAATAATAGAAGGGGAGCCGGCTAATGATTCTAAAACCTGATGAAGTAAGCTCCATTATAAAGCAACAGATTAAATCCTATTCCTCAAAAATGGACGTTGCCGAAGCGGGAAGCGTAATCCACGTTGGTGATGGTATTGCCCGTGTTTATGGGCTTAATAACGCCATGAGCGGTGAGCTGTTAGAGTTCCCCGGCGAGCTTTTCGGTATCGCGCTAAACCTCGACGAGGATAGTATAGGCGCAGTACTGCTGGGCGCGGACGACCATGTAAGTGAGGGTGACCCTGTAAAGCGTACAGGCCGCATAGCGGAAGTACCCGTAGGTAACGCGCTTTTGGGCAGGGTAGTAGACCCAACAGGTGCGCCTGTGGACAACAAAGGACCAATCCAAGCCACAAAAACACGCGTAGTAGAGCGTATTGCCCCCGGCGTTATCGAACGCCAAGAGGTAAACGTCCCTATGCAAACAGGGATTAAAGCTATAGACGCGATGATTCCGATAGGCCGCGGACAACGTGAGCTTATTATCGGTGACCGCCAAACAGGCAAAACGGCAATCGCCATTGACACAATTATCAACCAAGCATTAATTAATAAAAAAATCGGCGCACCAACGGCCGGAGAAAAAGACACACGTGTATACTGCGTGTATGTAGCCATTGGCCAAAAAGCTTCTACGGTAGCGCGTGTAGCGCGTACACTCGAAGACGCAGGCGCAATGGAATACACATGTATAGTAAGCGCGAATGCGTCCGACTCCGCACCAATGCAATACATTGCGCCATACGCAGGTTGCGCAATCGGTGAAGAATGGATGGAAGAAGGCCGCGACGTACTCGTGGTATACGACGACCTTTCCAAGCACGCCGTAGCATATCGCGCACTTAGCCTTCTGCTTCGTCGCCCACCGGGACGCGAAGCTTATCCGGGCGACGTTTTCTACCTGCATTCACGTCTGCTGGAAAGAGCCGCTTGTTTAACAAACGAACGTGGTGGCGGAACTTTGACCGCTCTCCCCATTATCGAAACACAGGCAGGCGATATTTCTGCATACATCCCCACAAACGTAATCTCAATTACGGACGGACAGATTTTCCTTGAGTCCGAATCGTTTAACAAGGGTATTCGTCCTGCGATTAACCCGGGGCTATCCGTATCGCGTGTAGGTGGTGCGGCACAGATTAAGGCTATGAAATCACTGGCCGGCCCGTTACGTTTGGAGCTTGCGCAGTTCCGCGAGTTGGAATCCTTTGCGCAGTTTGGCTCGGATTTAACAAAAGACACATTGGAACGCCTCGACCAAGGGCGTCGCATAGTAGAAATTTTAAAACAGCCGCAAAACGCGCCGTTGCCCGTAGAGCAACAGGTACTGCTTTTCTATGCCGTAACAAAGAAGCATTTCGGCAGTATTGCTGCGGCAGATATACAAGAAACGGAAAGAGCGTATATCGCGTTTTTCCAAGACAAACACAGCGATATTTTGGATAAAATTCGCGTGGAAAAGCAAATAAGCAAAGAACTTGGCGAAGCGATTGAAAGTGCGATTGCCGCATTTAAAGCAACACTGTAGCCCCCCATTGAAATGGAGTGACTTTGTATGCCGTCAATGAAGGCAATTAAGCGCAGAAGGTTAACCGTAAAAAACATATCGCAAATAACCAAGGCTATGAATCTGGTTGCAACCTCTAAATTGCAGAGGGCGCGTGCTAACAAAGCTGCTATTGGCAAGCCTGTACAGGCTACCTTTGATATCGTTTATAAAACCGTAGGCGATGAGCGCGCGCTGGAGCAGCCTTTTGTAAAGCCCCGCGAAGTTAAAAACACGGCTTATGTATTGATTACAAGCAACCGTGGGCTTTGTGGCGGCTACAATTCCAACGTGTGCAAGGCTTTGGCGGCGCATGTAAAGGAGAACGGAACAAGCCCTGTGATTCTCCCCCTTGGTAATAAAGGTCGGGATTATTACAAACGCCGTAACGGTAACTTGGTGGATGTCCCGTCTCCATCGGAAACTCCAAACTTGGCTGAAGCAAAACAAGTAGCCGACCAATTGGTAAAAATGTACGAAGAAGAGCAAATAGACGAGGTTTACTTGGTCTATACCCAATTTTTTACAGTGCTTTCGTTAGAGCCAATTGTAAGAAAAGTCCTCCCCATAACCCCCAACTATATGCGCAAGGTAGTGGGTGCAGATTTAAAGGACGGCGAAAAGTGGGAAGATTTGGGCTTTTTCACAAAGCCCGAAGCAAAAGCGGAATCTACGCTTAACCAAGATGTAGAATTTGACTCGGGCATAGAAAACGTGTTGCGTAGCGTTATTCCATGGTATTTAAGCATGTACCTGTACGCCGCAATGGCTTCGTCCGCGCTGTGCGAGCAAGCCGCACGTATGACAAGCATGGACTCCGCAACCAAAAATGCGGGCGACATCATAGAAAAATTAACATTAATGTTTAACCGTCAACGCCAAAGCAATATTACCCAAGAAATAACAGAAATAGTTTCAGGCGCAAACGCGCTACAATAAAATTTCTACCCCCGTGCGAAAGCGCGGTCGCGGGAGCGGAGCGAAAGTGGGCTTTGCCCACTGTAGCGAGGGGCTTGGGGCGGAGCCCCATTCAAAAAGGAGAGGTTTCACTTGGCAGAAAAAAATACAGGCAAGGTTCTCCAGATTACGGGCGCGGTATTAGATATCCGCTTCGACGGCGAGCTTCCGGCACTTTACAACGCTATTGAAATTGAGCGTGCAGATGGAGAAGAGTCAGTCGTATTGGAGGTAGCCCAGCACCTTGGCGACAACGTCGTACGTTGTATTTCAATGGGTTCTACAGACGGGCTTGTACGCGGCATGAAAGCCATAAACACAGGCGCGCCGATTTCTGTACCGGTGGGGCCGGAAACACTTGGCCGTATGATGAACGTTCTCGGTCGTCCGATTGATAACGTGGGGCCGGTCAATTCTAAGGAAAAATGGTCCATCCACAGAAAAGCCCCCGGCTTTTCCGACCAGACATCCACTGCGGAGATTTTGGAAACAGGTATCAAAGCCGTTGACCTGCTTTGCCCATATGCTAAAGGTGGTAAAATAGGACTCTTTGGTGGTGCAGGCGTAGGTAAAACGGTTATCATCATGGAGCTGATTAACAACATCGCAACCGCTCACGACGGCTTATCCGTTTTCACAGGCGTAGGCGAAAGAACACGCGAAGGTATCGACCTTTACAACGAGATGGGCGAGTCTACGCTAAAAGACGGCTCTTCTGTACGCAGTAAAGCCGCGCTGGTATTTGGGCAGATGAACGAGCCTCCCGGTGCGAGAATGCGTGTAGGCTTCTCCGGCCTTACGATTGCGGAGTATTTCCGTGATGTTTCCAACCAAGACGTACTTCTTTTCATTGATAATATTTTCCGCTTTGTACAGGCGGGGTCGGAAGTATCCGCGCTGCTTGGGCGCGTGCCTTCTGCGGTAGGTTATCAGCCTACGCTCGCCACCGAGGTAGGTGCGTTGCAAGAGCGTATTACCTCTACAAAGTCGGGCTCTATAACATCTATCCAAGCTATTTACGTACCTGCGGATGACTATACAGACCCATCCGTTGCTACGACTTTCGCCCACCTTGACGCGACAACCGAGCTTTCTCGCGCCATTGTTGAGATGGGTATTTATCCCGCGATTGACCCGCTGTCTTCCACATCCCGTATGCTGGAAAAATCCGTTGTGGGCGAAGACCACTACAATATCGCCCGCGAAGTACAGCGCATACTGCAACGCTATCGCGATTTGCAGGACATCATCGCAATCCTTGGTATGGATGAGCTTTCCGAAGACGATAAGCTAACCGTAGAGCGTGCGCGTCGTATCCAGCGTTTCCTTTCTCAGCCGTTTACCGTTGCGGAAAAATTCACATCTACACCGGGTAAATATGTAAAACTTAAAGACACAATCGAAGGCTTTAAGCAAATAATAGCCGGCGAACACGACGAAATCCCCGAGGGTATGTTCCTTAACAAAGGCACAATCCAAGAGGTAGTGGACGAATTTAAGAAATCACAAGCATAAATCAGGCGGTGAAATTCCATGGCAGAAGCAGTAGTAGAAAAAAAAGTAGAGCTACGAGTTATCGCGCCTACCTCGGCTACGGACAAAAGCCCTTATAAATTTAATAAGACCGTAGACATGGTAATAATGCGCTGTACTACAGGTGACATGGGCATTTTACCCGGGCGTGTACCTGTTTCCACTGTTTTGGGTACAGGAGTGCTGAGGATTTTTGATGAAGGTGCGGAAAAGCACATTGCTATCATGGGTGGAGTGGCACATGTTAGTGATGATATCATCACAATACTCTCCGACGCCGCACAAAAGCCTGAAGAGGTAAACGTAGAAAAGGTAACGGCAGACCTCAAAGAATTCCGTCGCTTGTACGAGCAGGCCACAGACCTAAACGAAAAAAAGAAATACAGCGATGAATCACAACGGTGCCAAGTTCTACTGGAAGTCGCAAAAAGCAAATAAAAAAGCTTTTAAGGGAGAACATAATAGTTCTCCCTTTTTAATTTTCAAAAATAAGGAGTGTTAGTTTTGATACGAATGAGTAACATTTACAAGTCGTTTAAGGATAAGACGGTGCTGGACGGCATTAATTTGGAAGTAAACGAAGGCGAGATTTTTGCCTTGCTTGGGCCGTCGGGTGCGGGGAAGACTACTATTATTAATATTTTGACCAAGTGGATAGAGGCGGATAGCGGCGAGGCCGAGATTAGTGTTGGGCAGAATGAAATTGGGATTATGCTGGATAGCGGCGGGCTGTATACACATTTGAATTGTTTGGAGAACTTGGATTTATATGCCCGTATTTATGACCTTCCCAAGACGCGGCCTATGGAGATTTTGGAGTCGGTTGGGCTTGGCGGAGATGATGCCAAAAAGGCGGCGAGTGAGCTTTCGAGGGGGATGTTTCAGAGATTGGCTTTGGCGCGGGCTATTTTGTATTCGCCAAAGGTGCTTATTTTGGACGAGCCTACCAGTGCATTAGACCCCGGCACGGCGCGTAGTGTATGTAAGCTGTTGCAGAAGATTCGTGAGAATGGTACGACGATTTTTCTGACAACTCATAATATGGATGAGGCGTTAAAGCTTTGTGATAGAGTTGCGTTGCTTTTTGAGGGCAAAATTGTTAAGCAGGGTAATCCTGTGGAGATTTGTGAGGAGCATAATGCGTTGCGTACCGTTCCCGACCTTGAGGCGGTTTTCTTAGAGATGACGGGGGTGGAATTATAATGTTAAAACCTAGTAAAAATACGGTGGCGGTTTTTTTAAAGCAGTTTAGGAGTAATATTAAGCAGCCTGTTTTGGTTATCTTGGCCGGAGTTTGGCTTGTTATGGGACTTGTTTTTGCGTTTTTCTCGGGGGAGCATATTTCTCAGTATGTGAGCATGTTTATGGTGCTTATTGTTGGGATGCAGCTTACAGGCACTACCACGGGCTATATCACGGAAGACCGCAGTACCATGAATCTGCGCTTTATGAGCATGGCGGGCGTAAAGCCGCGTGAGTATTGTGCGGGTACTTTTGCGGCGGTGTTTGCTGCGGCTATGTTTATTTGTTTGGTGTATGCCGTGGTCGGTGGCTTTTGGGGGCCTAATATGTTTATTTTTTTAGGCTTTACGTGGTTGGCCTCGGCGGTTTCTGTATTGCTTGGGATTACGATGGGGCTTTCTAAGTGGCCTTGGCTCACTACGCCTGTAGGTATGTTGCTTGGGCTTGCGCCAATGATTGCGGCGATGAACGAAAACATGGAAGACGTGTTTAGATTTATGTACACGCTTCAAATCCGCCGCGTAATGGATTACATGGCGATACGTGCCGAGGAAGAAATATACGAGCATATATGTGCGTACTGTGGAGAAATTGTACTGTGTATAAAAGAAGAAACAGAAAACGGCGTAGCGGTACTGGCCGAACGCGGCGTGCTTGAAGAAGCCATAATAATAACGCTAATCAATGGTGTGATAGTGCTTGGGTTATTTATCTTTATGCATAGGAAATACGGACTAAATGGTTAGAGAGCTTGTGCGTGATGATAATATCCTGAATTTTGCGGTGCAGGTCTTTTAGGTCGTCGCCCAGGATTACCGCCGAAAATGTTATCTCGTATGCTTCGTCTGAGGAGAGGGGTTTGGGTAGGTTTGCCAGTATCTTTATGGCGTTTTCCTTGTGGCTGCCCTTTACTGCTATCGCGATTTCCTTTTGCTCCAGGTGGGTTAATACTTTCCGGATGGCGTTGTTTGATAACATGCTGATTGTATTGTTAAAGTTTTCGTTTTCTGTACGGAGGTCGTTTAGGGCTTTTTGGGCTTGTGCGTTTTCGTGTTGTTCTTGTATGTCGTCGTATAGCTTGGGGAAATTGCAGCGTTCCTTCATGTATTCTTCGCCCAAAAAGCAGTGGAGCTTTGCTTTGATAATCCGCGGATTTTGGCCTTCTTGGATGGACAGTATGCCGTCGGTGATGATTAAACGCTCCAGCAGGGCTTGGTCTTTGTGGTTTCCGTAGGTGACTAATGTGTTTAGTATGTTTTTTACCAGCTCGGGGTCTGTTCCGCTCACTATCAACGCTATCCCAAAGCTATAAAAATCATTTTCGCAGGCTAATGCATGTTCTTCTAAGGCGATTATGCCTTTCGTTCTGGCGATTTCTGCGGATTTTATAATCATGTCGATTATTGGTAGGCATGCGTCTTTGTCTGCGTTTGAAAAAACTGTTTGCATTGTAAAACCTCCCTTTTTTTGCAGTATAACACGAAGGAGCAGCATATGTACGATTTTTTTCTGTTCGATTTGGATGGGACGCTCACCGACCCGCAGGTGGGAATGCGTAAATCTCTGGAATATGCCCTCGCCGCCATGGGCGAAAAAACGGATTTTACGAATTTTAATGCCTTTATAGGACCGCCGTTAAGGGATACCTTGCGGGATTTTTTTGGCTTTACAGGCGAAAAAACAGAAATTGCGGTGGAAAAATACCGTGAATATTATGGCGAAACAGGGATTTTCGAAAACGAGGTATACCCCGGCATAGTGGAAATGCTAACCGCGCTGAAGGATAAAGGCGTAAAAATGGCGGTGGCCACATCAAAAGTAACCGAGTACGCCGAAAGGGTGCTTGTTCATTTTGATTTGGCGAAATACTTCGACTATGTATGCGGTGCGAAATTCGATGGCAGCCGCAGCGCGAAAAGCGAGATTATCGCGGATGTTTTGGAAAGGTACAAAAAAACCGCCTGTAAAAAGGCGGTAATGGTGGGTGACAGAAAATACGATATCCTCGGCGCGAAGTCCGCAGGTATAGACAGCATAGGTGTGCTATGGGGGCATGGGAGCGCGGTCGAGCTTTCGGACGCGGGGGCTACTCATACCGTAGCCCGCCCGAGAGACCTGCTAAAGTTCATCTTCCTCAACGAAGATTTGTCCTAGGTCTATATCCAGCCCGGGTAGGGTTTGTACGGGGATTAGGTCGCTGTTTCCGTAGTATCTCATGCGGTATTTGTTTTCTATCAGAAGATGGGCTTCCACGGTTTTATCTCTTGGCGATACTATCCAGTATTCTTTTACGCCTGCGTCTTGGTATTTTTTGCATTTTAATACACGGTCTACATACGCGCTGGATGGCGATAATACTTCTATTATCATATCGGGTGCGCCGATTATTCCCCGCCCTTTTGGGTCGAGTTTGTTTTTGTCACATAGTACCATTACGTCGGGTTGTACTACTGTATCGTCGTTTTCTTCGGCGTTTAGGCGTACGTCAAGGGGTGCTATGAATGCCTTGCACCTTCTGCTTTCCAAGAAATTATCCAAGCGTTTCCATAATTGTGCGGAAATCGTTTGGTGTATTGTCAGCGGCGAAGCCATATTGTAGATAACCCCGTCAATTAATTCGCAACGGATATCGCCGTCGAATTTTAAATAATCTGCATACGTGAAGTATTCTATTTTTTCTGCGAGCATAGCCATGGTATCGCTCCTTTCGGTTATCCAATTATAATTCCGTGGTTTTGCAGCGTCAAGTGTGTACATAAAGCCTTCTGGCCGCTTTTTGACGCACCATCTCATCACGCTCATGCTCTTCGATTTGGCCTGTGACATATTTAACGCGTTTTTCGTAGTTGGGGATAGAAATATTCCTCAGTGCAGAAACGCGTTTTTTTGTGCGACGCAGGCGTTCTTTTTGTCGCGTTAACGCTGTCTCGGCCTTCGTCAGCTCATCCTCTAAGGCAATCACCTCGCGTCGCGCAAAAAAGGCCTTGTCTACAGCGGCGGTGGTATCTTCCAGGCGGTAGGGTAGGGGGCTTGCCCCCGTTTCGTTTACCACTCGCTCCGCCGTTTCCCTGCCGATTTCCATTGCCGCTATGGTAAATGCCCTTTCTGCGACTTTTTTAACCTTCATCAATTTGGCCTTAATTTCGCTTACGGTTTTTTCTCCGCGCCTTACCTCTTGGATTAGCGCGTTTTGCTTTACCTCCAGCAAATCATGGCCTTTTTTGGCCAATGCCAGATTCTTTTTTGCTGCGAGAAGATTTGCCTTCATAAAAGTCACCGCATTCCCATAAATTTGTAGAATAATCTTGTCTCCGCTTGCTTACATTATATTAAACTAACATAAAAAAACGGCCTAAGGCCAAACGGGGAGATACCATGCCATCTGTAGGAATCGTAGGTTTAGACGGTCAAGAAATGACACAAGCATTTTTACGAATGAGCCAAGGAGCGGAGGCATGTTGTCGCGAAAAGATTTCGCTATTTCATATAACCGACCGCCACCCGCGCCAAAAAATCCACGTACTGGTAGCCGCCGAAGCCTCGCCCGTGCTTTCGGAAATCATCCCGTCTATGGACGACGATGATTTTTTAATCGTAAACGCGGACGACAAAACTATTTTTTCTATGCTGGAAAAAATCCCTGCGCGCTCGCGTTTAATCACGTACGGGTTTAATAATCGTGCGTGTATTACTGCGTCCAGCGTAACTCGGGACGGTGTGCAGGTATGTATACAGCGCGGATTTTATGGGCTGGACGGCCTTGAGCGTGAGCCTCGTGAGTTTTCTGCACCCGCCGGCGGAGAAAACTCGATGTCGGTTTTAGGAGCGGCAGCGGCATGGGTTGTTCTAAATACAAATTAACGAGAGTATGATATAATATGCTCACAAGCGCGCATGAGTTACTAAAGGAGGCAAATTATGGAAAATAATAACCTAATCGAAATCGGCGGAGTAATCAAATCGGATTTTACCTTCAGCCACGAAATCTACGGGGAAGGCTTTTGGCGTTTTGACGTAGAAATAAGCCGACTAAGCGGCCAAAGCGACATACTGCCCGTGACGGTAAGCGAAAGAATAGTAGAGCGCGAAAAAATGCAAATCGGCCAAGCCGTAACAATAAAGGGCCAAATCCGCTCATACAACAACTATGTAGAGGCCGATAGAAAAAACCGCCTCGTACTTACGGTGTTTGCCCGAGACATAGAGCTTTTGTCGGAGGCTCCGGAATCCAGCCCAAACGAGGTGATACTGGAAGGCTATCTTTGCAAGCCTGCCATATACCGCACCACGCCGTTTGGCCGAGAAATCGCAGATTTATTGGTAGCCGTAAACCGTTCTTACAACAAGTCCGACTACATACCATGCATAGCATGGGGTAGAAACGCACGTTATGCGGGCAAGTTGCAGGTCGGTGACCATATTCGTCTGTGGGGCAGAATGCAGTCCCGCCAGTATCAAAAAAAGATGGACGAATTTACGGTAGTAGAAAAAACCGCCTACGAAGTATCCGTTTCTAAGGTAGAGAAAGTAGAGGCAGCAGAAAAAGTCCCGGATGAGGAATAGTGAGCGTTACATATTAATTAATTGTAAATGGCAAAAGTGCGTCGCCAAAAGCCCAGCCTGTAGGATGAGGCGGGGCTGCCTGTCCGCCTATACTAAGGCTTATTTTGTAATCCCCCGGGGCAAGCTCCCCAAACAGATTGCCGAGATATAGCTCAAACTCCGCTCGTTCGCCCGAGGGGATGTAGCCAAACCCTTGCATATGGTCGTCAAAGCTTAGGAAAGGCAGATGATGCTCCCACCATTCCCAGTGTTCGCCTACGGTGGTGTGTTCTGCGGGTACGATAAAGATAATCTGTATGCGATTGTCTATGTCGTACGGCGAAACATTTTCGATTACTACGTTCATTCCTGTGGAGGTGACATTGCTTACTTCCACTACTTCTATATGCACGGGCCACTCTTCTTCCGCCGCAGGAGGGAGAGATATTGGCGTTGTTGGCGTTATTTCAAATTCTACCAGCGCGTATACGCTATCTTGGTCGGGATTCCATTCGCCAAGCCAGCCGTCACGCATAAACATATATCTGCCCGGGGACAGCTCGCCAAAATGCCACTCAAAACCAATGTGATACTGCTGAATCCCGCCCCCTTGCAACGAAAACCCAATACTCGTCCAATCTCCGCCCCCCGCTCCGGGAAGGTGTGGCACGGGCAACCAGTTGCCGTTTTCGTAATACGCCAAGTCCCACGGGGAGCCATAGTTAAACGACTCGCCGGTCGTATTTTGCAAAGAAAATGCAATCCCCGTGCGGCTTACTTTCAATTCCCTAACCGGGACAATCAGGTTTGCAGACGAAGCCGCCGCCGCTGCAACACGCTCTGCCCGCCAATCCAGCATCTCCTGCGTAACGGCCTGTTGAATAAGAATAACGGCAGGGNCGATTCCGTTAGCAATAAGAAAATCGTTAAAAATCGCCTTTTGCTCATCGGTGTAGGGGTCGAGCCAAACGGTAATTGCGTTTTCCGCGCCCATTCCCCAGGACGAAGCCCCCGCAGCAAATACATCGTCTATCATATCGTTAAGCCTGTCGATAGTACCCATGAGTGTCCGATGATTAAATTGCACTCGGCGTATGATGATTCCCTTCTCCAGCATTTCTGCAATGGCGGCGGCAGTGGCATAATCATCAAACCCCGCCGACAACACCGACACAACAAGAAAGCCCATCTCGTCAAATTTTAACCCGCCAAAATATTGCGGCGCGATAATCTCGCCCGACGCACCGATAGGCCTGCCGTCATATATTCTATCCGTATACTCAAAGAAACGGGACTGATTGTACATGCTTATAAGCATAGAATCATCCATACCCAAAGTCTCGAGCCACTCGGTCTCCCATCCCATCCCCAAGAGCCGCTCACGAGCGTCTTCGGATGTGATTATTTCTCTTTCGCCAAATTCAACTTCGATTTCTTCCTCAATTTCTCCCTCCGTCCCCACAGGGCTGAAGTCGTAATCATACGCACACGACGTGAATAACATCAAAGCCGTCACAGCAGCTACACATAAAAATCGCTTTAACATATAAAATCTCTCCTTTTGCATATTATAACGTAAATCGATGGGATTTTGTTCCGGAAATTATTTTATCGGGCTATCCCGCATATGCTTAATACTTTTCCCAAGCAGCTCATTTGCCCGCTTGTGCCAACGCTTAACATCATCGGGAGCGAAAGCATTTGTGCCGTCATCGTAACCCAATACATAACAAGAGTCTCCGCCTTTACCCATTTGTTTATACGCCGAAAAATCGTAGCTTGTGATGTAGTAATTATGCTTTTGCGGATTATTGTATAACTCGGTGCCGGGGTATGGTATCAAGGCGTAAACGGCATATTCGTCAATGGGAAGATGTGAAGCTTCGAGAAAATACCGTTCAATACTTTCGTCTGTGTCATACGGAAGCCCAACGATAAAAGAGGCGCGTACAGAAAGACCGTGCGCCTTGGCTATAGCTAAATTACTTAAATATTTCAGTGTATTTTGTTTTCGCAGAAAGTGTAAATTTTGTGGATTGCAGGATTCTATGCCCGTCGATAACATTTGGCAGCCTGCTTTTTTCATCAATGCGCAGGTCTCTTCCAAAAATTTTCCTACATGTCCAAATGCTCTGAACGATATGTTCTCTTTTTCTATGGCAATCAGCAAATCATGGATTTGTGGGTTTGCCAAAAAGTTATCATCGTTAAAACGGATATTTTTATATCCCATTTTTTTAACCAGCCGTATTTCCTTTATAATATCGTCGATAGGCCGAAAACGGATTCCGTGGCTTTTTCCGCCCATGATGATACTGTTGCAATGCAAGCAATTATTTGGACATCCACGGCTTGTTAACATGGAAATACAGCGTTCGCCGTTTATACGCCTTGTGAAACGATTTCTGTCAACAAGGCTCCTGGCGGGGAAGGGGAGCTTTGCCAAATCGGGAATTGATTTATCCGTTAGCACGCCTAATATGGGTTTGCCTTCGTTTGCCGCCTTGACGATGTTGTAAAAAGCATATTCGCCTTCGCCGATAACTACTCCGTCAACCTTTAGTTCCTTTAGAGACGCCTGCGGCAAAGCCGACGGATGTGGCCCGCCCAAATAAATAAGCGAGCCGGGCGCGGTTTCTCTGATATGGTTTATGATAATTTTCGCGCTGTTAATCGCGGTGGAATACAGGCTAATGCCATATATATCGGCAATTTGTAATGTTTCCAGCTTTTCCTTGAGGGTTGCTTTGCCCGTCATTTCATTTATTGCCGTATCAATGCCATGCTCCAGCAGAAAGCCTGCAATGTAAGAAAGCCCAAGATTTTCTTCCAGTTCGTCGTCATCCACCCCGTCATATGGTGGGTTTATCAGCACTACGTTCAAAATCGCACCTCACCTTACGCGATGGCATTTAACTGCTTTTCCGATGTTTCTCTTATCGTGTCCAGCGGCTGACATGTTCGGCAGCTTTTGCACGGCACATTAAACGTAAGGTGCGAAAAATCCCCCGCCATGTCGCAATCCCGAATTAAAGCAAGCTTTTCGTCCTTCCAAATTTGTTCTATGCTTGTCTGCGTGTCAAGACGACCGAGGATTACATCATCCGAATACTTCTTAAACAACTCGTTAAAGCAGCATACCATCGTGCCGTCGCAGTCAATGGACGCCCTTGCCCAATGGACAAGGCATGGCTTTTTTACGTCCGCTGCCCCCCTGATATCCAAAATGTCATTGTAATTGTGGTAGGAACGAACAAACACATCATCAGCCGGTTGCTTATCCTGCCAGTAGGCTACGAATTTATTGTCCGCTATCTCGTCGTTTGTTTGCACGCGGCTTAACAATAAACGTGTCTTCAAGCCGTTTTGCCTGATATGCTGAGACATAAAGGCAATATTTTCCGATACCGATTCGAATGCGTTAATGCCCTTTGTTTGGTGGTATTCGTCCGCTTCCGTTGCGTTTACCGATACCTCGATGATTGATACACTCTCGCAAAGCTCGGCTAACAAGTCTTTGTTGTCCGTGACTGCACAGGTGAAAAGCCACGACTTAACATCGTAATCCCGCAGAACAGGCAAGGCGGCGGGCAAATTACTCCATAGCAGTGGCTCACCCACCGAATGAACCCGTATTAAACTATCCTTTTGCCGACTGATTTCATCAACGATACGAGAAAACAATGACAAATCCATCTCGCGAAACCCAAACCGGCNGAGCCTGTCCGACGGCGCAACCAAACCAAGGGGACAATGCGCACAACTACATGGACAACGCCCTGCCATTACATTAACATTTACAATGCTTGGAAACTGCTTTGCTTTTATAAAATCCATTGTATTAGCTCCATCTCATATAAAATTTGCATGATGCTTGTGTTCGAGCGACAAGTATTCGATTATGCGATTATACTTCTCCATCGGATGAGTGCAAAACGGTAAACATTCGCACCGTTTCAGGCGTTCGAGTTGCGGCTTAAACTTACCTGCCTCCCAAAAATCACGTAACGTAAAGTCTGTCAAATTTCCCATCTTAAATTGTGGTAGCCCACGGGTGCAGCAACAAAAATAGACATCCAAATTTGCGGTGATAACCAAAAGTAACCCTGCCGCCAAACATCGGTGTGTTTGATGTTCTATCCCATTGCTATGATTTTCCTGTACCAGCATGTCGCGCCTGACCATAGCCGAAATATTAATGTTTGGTTTGCTTGATTCAAACTCCTTGTCGCCCTTCCAGTTGCCTGCCATCACAAGCATTTTTCCTGTATGGATTGCGGCATGTTTTGCGATTTCCTTCCGTAGTAGTGCCGCCTCTTTAGGCGAGTGTGTAGGCGTATATCCGACTTCTTCGCCAAACACGGGACGCAATAATGTATAATCGACGCCGGCTTTCTCGCCCATGGTGATTGCGAGGGGTATTTCATTTATGTCCTCATACTCCATGCAAAAGCTCAACCCTATAACGGGATGCCGCCCGGTACGTTTTACGGTAAAGCGTTTTATGGAATCCCTCAGTTCATCAAAATCGTCGATACCGTGCGTTTTAAGCCTTGTAGTCGGGGTGGCTCCATCCGTAGAAATGCGTATATAGGCAAGCGTCTCCAAGTATGCCGCAGACAACCTTTCCAAGTTAGTGCCGTTTGTCACCACGCCGATTTCAAAGCCAATCATTTTCGCCGCTTTTAAAATTTGCTCAAATTCCGGATGTAACGAAGGCTCACCTCCGCCCTTAAACACAAGGCCGCGTATACCCATCTCAAATGCGTCCGTTATTATGGCTTGCGCAACGGCGACATCCATAAAAACATTATCGTGGCTCCCCTTTGGGTCTACACACCAACTGCATTTATGGTTGCAATGGCTGCACACATCCAATTCTAATGTTGACGGGCATACATCTTCGCCACGAGCCAGCATTTTTAGCTTGTCTGCCTGCGTCCAAATTTTCATAGGACTAAACTCGTTATATCTCAAACCATCCATATCTCAAGCCTCATATTTTACGTCTACATAACAATAGGGGTCAAACGCCTCGGGGGCGTTTTTTACCATTATCGGGCAATTGCCGATACATCGGCTCGCCGTGTAGTAGTCGCATTTGCGACATTTTTCGTGCTTATATGTTTGCAAATCGCGGTATATCGTCCACCGCTCGGAATCATTCCAAATATCCATAAAATCGCGCTCATGGATGTTGCCTGCCACAAAACGCTCCCGTTCGGGATTGGCTGTATCAAGGGTGGACGCAAGGCTGTAGGAACAACCGTAAATGTCGCCGTAAGGTGAAATCACACAACCCTCACGACCGGCGGCGCAGGATTTATCTTTTTTATATACGCGGTCATGGGAATCGGTTGGCTTTAGGTCGAGTGTCGTGACAAAATTTAACATAGGATACTTGTCCCTCAACATCTCCAGCGAAGAAATAAACACCCTAAACTCATCCCGCGACAGTTGCCGTTCGAGGGCTTTCGGCTCAAGTGTAAAGGGGCGCAATGGAATGCAGTTTAATGATTCTGCCCCGATTTTGCAGCAACTTTCGGCTAAGGGCTTTAGCTGTTCATATGTATAATTTCCACGCTGAATCAGCGTGTTAATACGCACACGCCGCCCGGCCTTTGCAAACATTTTGGCACTTTCAATCGCTGACAGTGTTCCTTTTTTTAATAACGGCTTACTTTGCGCCAAATGTTCGTCATCTATGGATACAATTAGCCAATCTAAGCCGGAGGCAAGTGCCTTATCCATTGTCCCGTTATCCCAAACCCCGTTAGTACCCATCGACAGATAGAAGCCCAACCGCTTTAAATACGCCGCTAATTCCCAAACATGCGGCGCAGATGTAGGCTCACCTCCGGTTAATTGAACAATCCACACACCGTTTTTATACAGCGTATCGCCCAGCTCCATGCATTGTTCAAGCCCCAGTTCTCCCGAGAAATCGGGTGTGGAAAATCTATTGTAGCAGTTGGCACAAGCGAGGTTGCATTTACGTGTCAGCTCCCAATATACACGCTTGGGTGCGGAGCAAAAATCGGAAGTTTTTGTGTATGCAGTATTTATAAGGTCTTCACAATCATAATCGCACAAGCTCTCATCCGGTTTAAGGAGAAATGAAAAACCATCATCTCGCTCAAACAGTTCAATCCCGTTCCACTCCGTCCTTGCGCGATATTTGGTAGTCATTGCTCATCCACTCCCTGCCATATTTTTTCATGCAATAGAATTCACAACCCTTGAAATTTTTGTGCAAAGCATAAATACGAGCAGGGCAACCGCCAAAACAATTTTCATTGATATAATAATCGCAGACAGTGCATTCGTCGCTGATATCGGCGCATATGGCGGGATAATTTGCCAGAAGTTCTGAAAAACCGTTGCTATACTCCAACACGTTGCCCAAAAACATATTTTTAATGCCGTCCAAAAAACCACATGGGTAACAATCACCATTTGCGGCAATAAAGATTCCCTTTTTTTTTCGGACAGGGCAATTTTCTTTGTCGTAAAACAACTTGGCTTGCGAATCATATGAAAAATTTTTGCGGATTTTAAAATCTTGTTTTTCGAGCCACACCATCTTCTCGAAATATTGCGTAGGCTCTACCATGTCCGTCAAAACACCTCGTCCGCAGGGGATTATGGGGTTGAATGCGATGGTTGCACCGCTTTTCCCGACTAAGCTAAGCAGGTGCTCAATTTCCGAATTGTTGATTTTCGCGGATAACAGTGTATTTATCCTAACAGGAAAGCGGCTCGATAATGTTTCGACAGTGCGCAGTGCAGATTCGGTAACGGACGCACCGCGAAACATATCGTTTGTTTCAATTCCGTCAATCGAAACGACAAATCCCGTGCACTCAGAATCCAGCTCAAGTAATCTCCGCATACTAATATCATCGATAAGACCATTTGTTTGTATTAACACAGACATTCCACAGGAGTGTACAAAGCTAATAATATCGAATATGTCTTCCCTAATCAACGCCTCGCCGCCTGTAAGCTGCACCTCTGTAAACAAATCAGCGCGAGCCGACTTTATAACAGAATACACTTGGTCTGTAGTCAATTCATGTGACTCGTCATCTCCGGAATTATTAAAACAATGCGCACATCGCAAATTGCAGCGTTTTGTTACCGAAAAATATAGTCGCTTCATAAATTTCTTACTCCCCTGCGGCCATTTCCAAAATCTGATTGCTGCGCTTTATAAAATTTGTCATCTGCTCGGTAGGAAGCGGCTTGTGGCTTAGCATTGCTAGGTCGAACAGGTGGCTTGCAATCATTTCCACGTCGCTTTTGCGTCCGTCATCGCTTGCGATGCCGATTAGCTTTTGTACGAGGGAATGATTGCGGTTTAGCACCAGCGTAAGCTCTTCCTCGAACATACCCGGCGGTAGCTGTCCCCCGCCGCTAAACATTTTTGACATCTCCTGCATTCTGCGGGATTGCTCGGATAGCAGG
This sequence comes from Defluviitaleaceae bacterium, assembly GCA_009786685.1. Classification (GTDB taxonomy): domain Bacteria; phylum Bacillota; class Clostridia; order Lachnospirales; family WQUN01; genus WQVC01. The sequence continues at coordinate 8,988 of WQRQ01000018.1, read as the reverse complement.
ATTACGGAGGATACATCTGTAGATTTTAGTTGCTCCACGCTTATTTTCAGCTTTTCGTTAGATAGGATTTCGCGGAACTTAGCTTCCAGGCCTTCGGGTTGGTCTTCTGCTTCGGAGGAGGATTCTTCTTTTAATGCGTCGGTGATATCGGAGTCGATTCTTGTGAATTTTACCGTCGGCTCGTAGGATTCCAAATAGCTCACAAAGGGCGTGTCGAGGTTTGTGGCCAAAAGCACCGCCGCAAGCCCCTGTTCCTTGAACATCTGGATATACTGCGATTGCAGTTGCTCGTTTGATACATAGTACACGGTTTTTCTTGGGGGTGGTGGGTTTTCGCCTTCGGCGGGAGCCGGCTCGGGCAGGTTTGCAGTGAATTCTTCCAGTGTTTGGTACTCGCCCTCCGTGATTTTGTACAGGACGCTGCCTTTTATTTTGTCGTAAAGCTCGCGCTCCTTTATGCAGCCGTATTTGATAAACGGTGCGATATCGTCCCAGTAACCGTTGTACGCCTCGCGGTCTTTTTTAAACAGACCGTTAAGCTTGTCGGCAACCTTGCGCGAGATATACCCACTCATTTTTTTAACCGTGGCGTCGTTTTGCAAAAAGCTGCGCGACACGTTTAGCGGAAGGTCGGGGCAGTCCATTACGCCCTTGAGCAGAAGCAGATATTCCGGGATAACTTCCTTTATATTATCAGCGACAAAAACTTGGTTGTTAAATAGTTTAACCTGCCCCTCGATATACTCCAGGTCGTGTTTCATTTTTGGGAAGTACAAAATCCCCTTCAAGCGGAAGGGATAATCCATGTTTAGGTGAATCCAAAACAATGGTTCGTTAAAATCGGTGAAAACCTTATGATAAAATTCCTTGTACTCCTCGTCGGTACACTCATTTGCGGGCTTTAGCCATAGGGGTGAGGTATCGTTGATGGGAGTGGGCGGCTCGGCGTCTTCTTTTACTTCCTCGTTAACGTCGGTGATGTAAATGGGTACGGGAATAAAGCCGCAATACTTAGTAAGAATGCTGCGGAGCTTGTATACTTCAAGGAATTCCTCGCCGCTTTCACTTACAAACAGCGTGATTTTTGTGCCTCTGGTGGTTTTGTCGCCGTCGCTCATGGAGTATTCTATGCCGCCTTCGCATTCCCAGCGAGTGGCTTCTGCGTCTTCCTTATAAGAAAGGCTGTCGATTTGTACGCGGTCGCTTACCATAAACGCCGAGTAAAAGCCCAGCCCAAAATGGCCTATGATATCACCCGCGGTATCGGTTTTATCCTTGTATTTTTCGATAAAGGCGTTTGCGCCGGAAAACGCAATTTGGTTGATATACTCCTTTATCTCGTCGGCAGTCATGCCTATGCCGTTATCCTCGAAAATAATCTGTTTGTTAGGCTTATCCACCCACACCTTTACAAAAAACTCCTCGTCGTCGGGAAGGCTCGCGTCGCCCATGTCTGCCAGCTTTTTTAGCTTGGTAATCGCGTCTGAGCCGTTGGATACTAATTCTCGCGCAAAAATATCCATGTCGGAATACAGCCATTTTTTGATGATGGGTAAAATATTCTCGCTGTGGATTGATAGATTTCCTTTTTCCATTGTTTGATTCACTCCTATGAAATAATTAAAAGGGCTGTCCAAGTGAACAGCCCGTTAATAATACCTATATTTTTACATTATTTCAAGAATTTTTTAACACGCTCCATGGCTTCTGTGGTATTTTCCTTACTGCCGAAGGCGGACAGGCGGAAGAATCCCTCGCCCTGTGAGCCAAAGCCCGCGCCCGGTGTGCCTACGACATTGGCCTTCTCAATCAGCATGTCGAAGAAATCCCAGCTTTTTAGCCCGTCGGGGCATTTTAGCCATACATAGGGGGCGTTTTTTCCACCGCTGTACCATATTCCAAGCTCGTCTAGGGTGGCCGATAGTAGCTTTGCGTTTTGCATGTAGTATTCGATATTTTTTTTGTTTTGAGCAAGGCCTTCCGGCAGGAAGGCGGCTTCCGCGCCGCGTTGGATGATGTAGGGCAGGGCGTTGTATTTTGTAGCTTGGCGTCTGCACCACATTTTATGCAAGTTCATACCGTCGCGCTCCAGAGTGCTTGGTATGATTGCATAGCCACAGCGTGTGCCTGTAAAGCCTGCGGTTTTGGAGAGTGAGCCTATTTCTATTGCGCATTTTTCCGCGCCTTCTATTTGGAAAATCGTCGTTGGCAGGTCATCTGTTATAAATGCTTCGTACGCGCTGTCATATAGGATTATTGCGTCTTGGGCGATAGCGTAGTTTACCCATTTTTGCAGTTGCTCTTTGTTATATACCGCGCCTGTGGGGTTGTTTGGTGAGCAGATGTAAATTATATCGCATTTTACGCCTTCGTCGGGCATTGGCAGGAAGTTGTTTTCTTCATTGCCGGGGGCGTAAATTATTTTGTTTCCTGCCATTATATTTGTGTCCACATATACGGGGTAAACGGGGTCGGGGACAAGTGCCACGCTTCCCGTAGCAAAAATGTCGAGGATGTTTGATACATCGCATTTCGCGCCGTCGCTTACAAATACTTCCTCGTGGGAAATTTTTGCGTCTTTCTTTTTATAATAATCGGAAATGGCGGTGCGTAAAAAATCACAGCCGTAATAGTCTCCGTAGCCTCGGAAAGTTTCCGGTTCGCCCATTTCTGCTACCGCTTTTTGCATGGCCGCTACCACCGCAGGGGCTAGCGGCAACGTCACATCCCCGATTCCCATACGGATTATTTTTTTGTCCGAGTTTGCTTCCGAATACGCTTTTACCTTTTGGCCGATGGTGGCAAAAAGATAACTGTCTTGTAAGTTTTGATAATTTTTGTTTGCTTTCATAAGCATGGCCTCCTTATTTTAACACGCACTACCCTATATTATATCACATTACATGCTCTCCAGCAATCCTGCTCGGTCAAACATATTACGGACTATAAGCAAAATCCGCATCATGTTTTCGTCGAGGTCAAGGTTTTCGGGCGTGCGGCCGCTTAGTACGCGTAGGTCGATTAGTTGTTGTATGCCCGGTTGTGCCCATTCGGGCATTTCGTCTACTGTGCGGAATGTCATTTCTGTCTCATCCTCCTCCCATGGCATTACTGCGTTTTGCGGGATGATATGTCCCGCTTGTAGCTGCGCGATTGTCGCGCCGTTTGTAAACTGGAAATGAGGCCTGTCCACAAAGCGTGTCCAGCTACCGCCCCATTCTCCTCCCATTTGCTCCCATATTTTGCCCGCCGTATCAAAGAAGCGCGGGTCGCTCCATTCCTTACCGCGTATGTTTTGGAAGATATCGAACGCAAGCCGCCAGTTATGCCAAGACTGGCCGCCGCGTGCGTTAGTGACGATATTGCCCGGGGAAGAACGCCCTTGTGCGAATAGCTTATTTTGCTTGTCGTGACAGCGGAAAGTGGCAGAAACGCCCACAGCAGGGAAGCCCGCTGCCTTCATGCGTTTAATAAGCTCGCGGCAGCCACGTGCGACGACGGGGTGCAGGTCGGAGATATTACGGCTGTTTGTCATGTGAATCGCTCCTTTGTTTTTCGTAATGTGGAAAATATATCATCAGCGAACATATGTTGTCAATCAAAATATTCGAACAAAATTCAACCGACGATAAATTATCGTCAGTTGAATTTTGCTTTGACATTACCGCGCCAAAATGCTAAACTTTTCCTAAAGGAAAAACGGAAAAGAAAGGAGGCGCGAACGAAAAAATCGTTTGTGCTTTTTTTATGAGAATTTTAATTAAAAACGGACGCGTAATAGACCCTGCAAACAACATAGACGAGCAAATAGATGTTTTGGTACGAAGCTCACAAATCCACTCGGTACAAGGCGCGGGCGGGATTTTACCCGAGCCTGGCGACACAGTGATAGACGCTACCGGCATGTGGGTAGTCCCCGGCCTAATCGACATGCACGTACATCTGCGCGACCCCGGCCAACTTCACAAAGAGACAATAAAAACAGGCACAGCAGCAGCGGCAGCGGGTGGCTTTACGACCGTATGCGCCATGCCAAACACCACACCAACTTGCGACAGCGCGGAAACCGTAAAATACATCAAAGCCACAGCAGAAAAAGAAGCCACAGCCCGTGTAATCCCCATCGGAAGCATAACAAAAAACCTTGCAGGGGAAGAACTCTCCGACTTTGCCGCGATGAAATCCGCAGGCATAGTAGCAATAAGCGACGACGGCAAAACCGTAGAAAACCCCGCCCTATACAAAGAAGCAATGCACCGCGCCAAAGCCCTAAACCTCCCCATCTTGACACACTGCGAAGACACCCGCCTAACAGGCAACGAAGCCGAAGAAATAATAATAGCCCGCGACATAATCCTAGCAAAAGCGGCAGGCGTCCCTTTACACATATGTCACGTAAGCACCGCACACGCAGTAGAACTAGTCCGACAAGCCCAAAAAGCAGGACAAGCCGTAACCGCAGAGGTAACTCCGCACCACTTCACACTAACGCAAGAGGACATGCCCCCCCGAGAAAACCCCGACGCCGCAAACTACAAAATGGCTCCCCCCCTACGTTCTCCCGCCGACCGCCAAGCCATCCAAAACGCACTAAAAGACGGCACAATAACAGTAATAGCCACCGACCACGCCCCACACCACGCCGATGAAAAAACCCCCTTCAAAAATGCAATGAACGGCATAATAGGCCTAGAAACCGCCATCCCTCTAGCCATCACCGAGCTTGTAAACACAAAAATCCTAACACCATCACAAATGATATCAACCCTAACAATAAACCCCGCAAAAATCCTAAACCTATCCCAAGGAGCAGGCACTCTCTCCGAAGGCGCACCGGCAGACATAACAATAATAAACCCCACCGCAACCCACAACATCGACAAAAACACCTTCAAAAGCCAAAGCAAAAACACCCCCTTCCACGGCCGCGCCGTAACCGGCAAGGTGGAATACACGATACTAAACGGAGCGATAGTATACGCACCCCCCGGTTTTAATCTTTAAGAAAGAAGGTTTAAAAATGCTAACAGACCGCCTAATCAAAAAAATTCAAGAAACACGTGCGCCTATAGTTGTAGGATTGGACCCGCGATTGGGGCAGATTCCGGAGTATATGAAGGAAGTAATTTTTGCCGAGCAGGGCAAAACCATGCAGGCTGTGGCAGATATTTTCTTTGCTTTTAATAAGGGGATAATTGACGAAATCCACGACCTTGTTCCCGCAGTAAAGCCTCAAATAGCCATGTACGAGCAGTATGGCGCGGCAGGGTTGGAATGTTATTTCCGCACGATAGAGTATGCCCAAAGTAAACGCCTCTTTGTAATCGGTGACATAAAACGCGGAGACATAGCCAGTACCGCCGAGGCGTATTCGGAAATCCACTTGGGGCAAGTGAATATAGCGGGCGAAATCGCCGTTACGCACACGGCAAACTATGTTACGATAAACCCGTACATGGGTTATGATTCTGTGGAGCCATACCTTTCTGATTGCAAAAAATATGATAAAGGGCTGTTTGTTCTTGTGAAGACGTCTAACAAGGCCAGCAAAGACATCCAAGACCTTCTTATGCAAAACGGGCAACCCCTATATGAGCAAGTGGGCGGACTTGTGAGCAAATGGGGCGAGCCGCTCATCGGCGAGATGGGCTACAGCGCGATAGGCGCGGTAGTGGGCGCGACCCACCCGCAAGAAGCCTTAACGCTTCGCAAATCCATGCCGCATACTTTCTTTTTAATCCCGGGCTATGGTGCGCAAGGCGGCAACGGAAAAGACCTCGCAGGCCTATGGGACGGCGAGCGTTACGGCGCGATAGTAAATAGTTCACGCGGAATAACAGGTGCGTACCAATCGGGGAAATTTGCCACGGTGGAAAAAAATTTCGCAAAAGCCGCCCGAGAAGCAGTCTTGGAAATGAAAAAAGATTTAGAGGCTTACATGTAGGGGTCGCCATAACCCCTACTTGAATGGAGGCTGTTATGAAAAAGATGTTTTGGGCGGAAGCTGAAATCCGTGACAATCACTGCATTTCCCCCGATATTTATGCCATGAAAATCATTGCTCCGGACGCTGCAAAAAATGCAAAGTCGGGGCAATTCATAATGGTGTATTTAGACAAAGGCGAGCTACTCCTGCCGCGTCCGATAAGCATATACGACGCAAACGACGACGAAATCGAAATCATCTACCAAGTAGTAGGCAAAGGCACAAAAGCCCTATCCCAAATGCAACCACAGCAAGAAATAAAAATCCTGGCTCCGTTGGGCAACGGCTTCACCATAGCCCCCGACACAAAAAAAGCCGCACTTGTGGGCGGCGGAATCGGCACTCCTCCCTTATACTACCTCGCAAAAACCCTGGCTCAAGCCAAAATCTCCGCCGACATATATCTGGGCTTCCGTACCACGCCAATCCTCGCGGAAGAATTCCGCGCCCTAAACAACGGCGAAGTCCACATCGCATTAGAAAACGGCACAGACGACAACGCCCACAAAGGCTTCATCACAGACCTAATCGCCTCGCAAAACTACGACCAAATCTTCTCATGCGGCCCCGAGCCAATGCTTCGCGCCCTCGCCGCTCTAACCGCCCGCACTTCCACGCCCACCCAAGTCTCCATGGAGCAGCGTATGGCCTGTGGCATAGGCACATGTGTAGGTTGCGTAATAAAAGCAGGGGCGCAATACACCCGCGTATGCTGCGAAGGCCCCGTATTTGACGCAAAGGAGGTGTTCCCGCAATGATAGACACTACCGTAAGCATAGCAGGCATAACCTTAAAAAGCCCAATCGTCACCGCGTCGGGTACATTCGGGAGTGGGCAGGAGTACGCACAATTTAACGACCTTTCCCGCCTTGGCGCAATCACGGTAAAAGGCGTATCCCACGAGCCGTGGCTGGGAAACCCGCCCCCCCGCATAGCCGAAACCCACGGCGGAATCCTAAACGCAGTAGGCTTGCAAAACCCGGGCGCAAAAGCCTTCATAGAAAAAGACCTGCCATTCCTTCGCACACTCGACACAAAAGTAATAGTAAACCTATGCGGCCGCACGGTAGAAGACTACGTAGCCGTAGCCCGCGACTTCGAAGGTGTGGAAGGCGTCCATTTCTTTGAGCTAAACATTTCCTGTCCAAACGTAAAAGCGGGCGGCATGGCAATGGGAACAGACCCCAAAATGGCCGAAGAAGTAACCCGCGCAGTAAAACGCGCTACAGCCACCCCACTTATTGTTAAGCTAAGCCCAAACGTAACCGACATCACATTAATAGCCAAAGCTGCCGAAGCGGGCGGAGCAGACGCCCTATGCCTAATAAACACTCTCCTCGGCATGAAAATTGACATCCACAAAAAAAAGCCCATTTTGGGCAATAAAATAGGCGGTCTATCAGGCCCCGCAATAAAACCTGTCGCCGTCAGAATGGTCTACCAAGTATCAAAAGTCACCACGCTCCCCATAATAGGCACAGGCGGCGCAGCCACATGGGAGGACGCGATAGAATTCATAATGGCGGGTGCAACGGCGGTATCCGTAGGCACAGCCAACTTCACAAACCCTCGCGTAGTCACGGACATATTGGACGGTCTTGTCGCTTACATGCAAAATCAAAAAATAAAAAATCTAAGCCAAATAAAGGGGATAATAGAATGACCAGAGCAGAAGAAATCCTGGCAAAAGCCGACGCGTTGTTAAACGGCCACTTTTTATACACATCGGGACGCCACGGCGAGCAGTACATGCAATGCGCCCGCGTGTTGCAATTTCCTCAGTACACAGAAGAACTCGCCAAGATAGTAGCCCAAGGCTTTGCGGGCGAAAAGGTAGACATCGTCCTAGCACCCGCCATAGGCGGCATAGTATGGGGCTACGAGCTTTCCCGAGCCATGGGCGCGAAAAGCATTTTCGCAGAGCGAGAAGAAGGCACAATGACCCTGCGCCGAGGCTTTACAATCCCGCAGGGCGCACGGGTAGTAGTAGCAGAAGACGTAGTAACCACAGGCGGCACAGTACTGGAAATGCTGGAAATAGCCAAAGAACAAGGCGCAGAAATCATAGGCGTAGGCCTAATCCTAAACCGCAGCGGCGGCAAAGCCGATTTTGGCACAAAAATAGTATCCGCACTAACAAAAGAAATAATCTCCTACACCCCGGAAGAATGCCCGCTATGTAAACAAGGACTTCCCATAACAAAGCCCGGCTCCCGTGCTACAGTAGCAGCCGTGTAGCATACAAGAGCAAAAACCCCGGTACACCCAAAATCCCCACAACCAGCACCGTAACAGCATTAACCCCCACAGCAATACCCGCAACCCCCGCGCCGCTAAGTACAAAGTTAAAAACCAAAATCCCCAAAACGCCCAGCGCAGAATTTTTCAAAACACCACCAATCCACCTAAACTGGCGCGTATAAAAAAGAAAAGCAAAAAATCCAAACCCAAGCGCAACCAAAAGCCAAGTCAAGCCATCCATCCCATCACCTCGCAGGTATAGCCCCATGGACTATACCTTTTTCTTTGCACATATTTAAGTAATATTGGTATTTCAAATTAGCCGCCTTTATTTCGTAAACAAGGCTGTCCACCAAAACCGCGTCGGTAGTATGGTCAAAGCAATTATTCAAAAAATCAATATCATTCTTCAAAGCCTCCAAAGCCGCCACGATTTCTATATCCTCTTTAGTAAGCCGCTTACGGTTATGCTTATCACGCCCAAAAAACTTACGGTCTTTTTTGGATAATATAGCAGTCATTAATTCTTCTCCCCTTTTGTAAAAAATTCTTCTATCATTAAATATAGTCATGCAATGGGAAAAATATTCCAAAGATTTTTTTAAAAAACCCTAAAGTAAACCCTACCAATGACGATATATTAATCAGGAAGACAAAAATGTCATTAAGAGCGGAAGGCGTGTAGGAGCATATGCACATCTCCCAGTCTAAATGACTGACCCACAGGATGTGGGGAAAATACACGGCGTGACATTGCCGTA
>WQRQ01000017.1 GCA_009786685.1 Defluviitaleaceae bacterium | reverse complement strand
ATCACATCTTTGCATGTTGTGCATTTAGTGCCTTTATGCACTTGTTTAGGTCTTCGGTGGATTTTACGAGCTCTGCTTTGCGCATGTCGTATACGGCTTTGGTTATTTTTTTTCCTGTTAGGTCGGCGGTGAGTGCCGTGCCTATTTTTGTAAGTTCAAACTGCCATATTTGTACATATTTCATGGCGTGTTCGCGGCTTATGCGGGCTTCTTCGTTGTAGCCCGATACTGAGCGTGCCATATTACCCACCAACCCTGTCGCGCCAACCCCAGGGGTCGTAAATTGCCCAAAATGCAGGCTTGGGGCGGTAAAAACGGTCGAAGTGCGTAGCACCTGCGTCGCCGCGCCAGCTACTTGCGTCTTCGCGTCCCCAGATGGAAATACGGTCTATATAGTCGGAGAATTCATAATACCATTGGAATAGCTGGCTAAACATTTCGGCCTGTTGCATTGCGCCCATATCCGTCATGGTAAACGGCGCGTGCATACGCCCACGGAAGTGAATATCCAACTCCGTAACATGAATCCGCGCACCCGTTTGCACAAAACGCTCGATTGCCATACGGATATGCTCCATATCTGTGCCGCTGTTGTAGTGCGCCTGCATTCCGATTACTTCGATTAGCAGCCTGCCATAATCCGCGTGGGCAGGATTGCCGTAGGCGGGATTATTAACACTATCGGCGTGCCAACGCTCATTTAACTGCTCTGTCATATTTGCCATTGCATTACGCTTATGCGGGTTTTCTTCATTAAAATCGTTGTAAATAAGAAGCGCGGTAGGCGCGTAACGACGCGCAAACACAAATGCATAGTAGATATAATCATACCCACGCTCGCCCGCGTCAAAATCCGCGCCGTTTGCAAACGCATGATACCACGGCACGTAGTTACGAAGCGCACGCTGCCATGTACCGATATCATACACAGGACTGTCTTCGGGGCTGTCCGCAGGACGGTTTGCGCCGCCCGAGTTTGTAAACACCTCGTTTGTTACATCCCATGCGTCAATGCGGTCGCCAAAATAGCCCGCGTATTGCTCAATAAACCAACGCATGTTTTCCATGGCCTCGGCACGGGTTAGGTATTCGTCTGTGCCGGGGTCGCGATACAACCAAGGCGCAGACTGCGAATGCCATACCAACGTATGCCCAACCATATAAAGGTTGTTTTGCTCCGCAAACTCAACGACAGCACGCGCCCCCGTAAGGTTAAGGCTTGCAGGGCGTGTACGTTGGTTTCCGCCGCCGGAGACTGCGTCTACCTTCATGGCGTTTTCTGCGGTAACTGCCGCGTAGTGGTGCAAGAACATTTCTAATACATTACGCGTATTGTCCCTAATCTGGTGCGGCTCAATAATATTACCAATGATAAAATAATCCTGCCAACGAGCCGCCAACGACGGCAATGTCATATCCCACTCCGGCGTAGGCGCACGCTCGGTGTCCGCGTCCGCAACCGCCGTCATAACAAGTGCCTGTCCACTATCAAAAAACGGCGCAATCCTATCATCCTCAAAGTTAAAAAACGCAATAATCTCACCGCCATGACGCACGGTAAAATTATCAATATAAAACGTAGCATTAGAGCTTGGATTAGGCCCACTTGCATTTTTAACAATTTGAATATTATCAGGCAATGAAGCAACCCCCGTAAGGTCAAGCACCCCCGTAATCGTATGCCACTCCATGGCACAATCGGGCGTAAACACATGAGTAGGCACTATATGCCTCCAAAGCGGCCCACTGGTTTGCAACAAAATACTAATATCAACCTCGTCCTGCGTAACCGCAGTAAAGATATCAAAAGTAAACTCATAAGCATTACCTGACTCCAGCCCCAAAGTAGCAATAGGAACCTGCGCCCCATCCCACTGCTGGCTGCCCATAGTCTCAACCCGCAACGAAACACTACCCGCCGCAGGCACATACATAGCCTCAAAATCAATAACCTCAGGCTCGGGCGGCAAAATAGGTATAGGTGCAGGCGTAGGCTCGGGCGTAGCAGCCGGCGCACTATCACGCACATAACTAAACGCCCGCCCACCAATATCCCGACCTCCGCAAGCCGTAAAAGCAAACGCAAGTACAAATGCAAAAAGCGCAACCACTGTAAATTTCTTGTACATGTAATCATCCTCCAAATGTTAGGGGTCAAGGGGGCAATGCCCCCTTGCAGGGTTTGGGACAGCGTCCCAAGGTCCTACGGTTTTGACCTAAAACTATATCCTATCCCTCCACCCATCAGGGTCGTAAATAGCCCAGAAAGCAGCTTTGGGGCGGTAAAGGCGGTCGAAGTGAGTTGGTGCATTAGTACTTCTCCAGCTAGTGCTGTCGTCGCGTCCCCAGATGGTTACGCGGTCGATGTAGTCGGAGAATTCGCGATACCATTGGAATAGTTGTGCAAACATGGTGGCCTGACGTTCTTGGATGGCGGGTGTCATGCTGCCGTCGGGGTTAACGTGGCCGGAGAAGTGGATGTCGAGTTCTGTGACGTGAATGCGTGCGCCTGTTTGGGAAAAGCGTTCTATTGACGCACGTACATTATCCATGTTTGTGCCGCTGTTGTAATGGGCTTGCATTCCTATTGCTTCTATCAGAAGGCGACCGTAGTCGGGATGGTTGGGATTGCCGTAGGCAGGGTTGTTTGTTGCGTCGTTGTGCCAGCGTTCGTTGAGTTCTTCTGTCATGTTTGCCATCGCGTTGCGCTTGTGCGGGAATTCTTCGTTAAAATCGTTGTAGATAAGAAGGGCAGAAGGCGCGTAGCGACGGGCAAATACAAAGGCATAGTAAATGTAGTCATATGCACGCTCGCCCGCTTCGAAGTCCGCGCCGTTTGCGAAGGCGTTGTACCAGGGTACGTAGTTTCGGAGTGAGCGTTGCCATGTGCCTACGTCGTATACGGGGCTGCCCTCGGGGCTTTCTGCTGCGCGGTTTCCGCCGCCGCCGTTTGTGAACACCTCGTTTGTGACGTCCCATGCATGTATGCGGTCACCAAAGTAGCCCGCGTATTGCTCGATAAACCAGCGCATGTTTTCTTTGGCTTCTGCGCGGGTTAGATATTCGCCTGTGGCAGCGTTGCGATATAGCCACGGTGCGGACTGAGAATGCCATACAAGGGTGTGGCCTACCATGTAAAGGTTGTTTTGCTCCGCAAAGTTAACCATGGCGCGTGCGCCGCCGAGGGTAAGGCCTGAAGGACGTGTGGCCTGGGTACGGCCACCTGAGATGGCGTCTACCTTCATGGCGTTTTCTGCGGTGACGGAGTTGTAGTGGTGCAGAAACATTTCTATTACACCGCGAGGATTGTCGCGGATGATTGCAGGCTCAAGAATGTTGCCAAAGTAGAAATAATCCGCCCAGCGTGCGGCGAGTGATGGCAGGTCGGTGTCCCACTCGGGAATGACATGCTCTTCTATACCAAGCTCGAAAACGCGGATATTGTCGATGTACCAAACGGTGGGTACGCGCTCAGGCTCGTTTACACGAAATCGGAAGATAATCGCGTTAACGTCACCGGAATGATGGTCGAGCGTAAACTCCTGCTGAAAATGCACCCAAGAATCCATGCGCGTAGTGGTATTCAAATCCCAAGCATTTGTGGGCTGGTGAGCACCCGACCCAAAAATCCCGTCAAAGTTTAGCCCACTGCCGGGGATGGTTGTTTTGCCGTGGTTTCGGTCGCTAGGGATATAAACCCACCACGAAACAATATAAGTACCACCCTGCACAATAGTCTCGGGAAGGTTAAATCGGAAGAAGTTACCATTACCACTGGTATAATCCCCCGTGACATTAGTAAGCCTAAGTGAGTAGTCGTCGTCGCGCCCAAAATCCGTAACGCGCTCGGCCTCTACCTGCGCACCACCAAACCCCGGAAAATCATCCGTATCAAAGTCAATCGCCCATAGGAGCGTGCCTTCGATTTGCGGCTCGGGTGTAGGCTCCGGCGTAGGTTGCGGTGTTGGCTCGGGTGCGGGTGTAGGCTCGGTTACTACCGGTGTAGCGTCTTCCCGTTCCGTCCGGTCTTCCTGTGTTTGTTCTTGTTGCGGTGTTTCTTCATTGTTGTCTGCACACGCAGAAAAAACCAGCGCGACACTCAACAAAATTGCGGCAATAAATAATCTCTTAAACATCCGTTAACCCCCATAAATTTTTTTATGCAAAGTATACACTATGTTGGGGCTTTTGTCGCGTTTTTTCATAAAAAACAACGGGCAAATAAAAAAGCCTCGTGGCATAATTACAACCATAAGGACTTAACGGTATTTTTGCATACTTGCTTTGTTATACAATGATTCTACATATGATGTTTTTCGCATTAACAAACGCCTTGACGGACATATCAATATCCTCATAAGTAGTTTTATACGAACAAACACTTATCCTTATAAATGGCTTTCCAAATCTGCTTGCTCCACCGCACCAACACACACCAGAATGTTGTATGGCTGACAAGATATTTTGTGTAGCTGTATCATCCCCAACGTATACGTTCACTTGGTTAAAGCAAACATCATTCAATACCTCAAAGCCATTATCTTTTAATCTATCAGCAAAATATCTCGCCTTTTCGCAAAGGTTTTCAACAAGTGCCTTAACGCCATTTTTGCCCAATGATTTTAAGGTTGCCCAAAGTTCCACACTTCTTGCACGTCTGGACATTTCCATTGTGTAAAGCATACCGTCACGTTTTTCGCTGTAAATTATATATGAGCCTTCCATATGCAATGCGTCTGTTAATGCAGTACGATTGCGACACAGAATGATTCCGCAGTCATAAGGAACATTTAAGGTTTTATGTGCATCTACAGACCATGAATCTGCCAAAGAAAGCGATTTTGTTAGATGGCCAAACTCGTCTGACACTCTTGCCCATAATCCAAATGCCCCATCAACATGAACCCATGCGCCCTTTGCATTAGCTTCTTTACATAGCAAATCAAAGTTATCAAATGCGCCTGTATTAACATTTCCTGCTTGCAATATTAGCAAAGTATTATCATCAAGAGCAGGGATTTGTGAGTGGTCTATCCGTCCTTGACTGTCCGATTTTACCATTTCAACTCTCTCAGAACCCAATCCCAGTATTGAAAGAGCCTTAAAAACAGTAGAATGGGCTTCTTCGCTTAAAACAACTCTAATCGGCGGTGCATTAAAAATCCCCTTTTTAGCGACATCATAACCCTTTTTCTTTAACAAATAATTCCTTGCGGCGGTAATGCCACAAAGCGTGGCAGCAGAACTGCCCCCGACAAATCCGACGGCTGTACCTTGTGGAAGTTTTAAAAGATTAACAATCCATTTTTCACATACATCTTCCAATGCTGAAGCGATGGGCGATGTAACATTCAAAACAGCATTTTGGTCCCACACGTCTGCAATCCATTTTGCCGCAAGTGCGGCAGGAATCGCTCCGCCGTTTACAAGTCCAAAGTATCTACCGCCAGTTTGTGCAACAGTAGCAGGAGAACCGTAATCATTGAGCATTCTTAATATCTCAAAAGTTTCTGCACCACTTTCAGGCATATCTTCAAAAAATATCGTTAAATTATCAATGGCTTTGTCAGTAGGGTAAACATTTCTTGAATCAATATTTTTTACATAATCAATAGCATATTTTTTAGCTTCTTCATAAATGGAAAAATCAATTGATTCATTTCCTAATTTGTAAATGGTTTTATTGTAACCGCTCATAACGGCTCCCCTCATTCTGTACAGAATACAGATAATGCCTACTTACATATTCATTTGTAGATATAGCTAATGATAGGCAATTCACTACTCCTAGGATTTATGATATGAAGGGTGTTTCAAATTTGAAGCACTACTAAAATATACTCAACTGCCCTGTTTGCGGTAAAACATTGGTTTTGAGTGGAAACGCGAAAGGGGGCATATTATTTTTCAGATAGTGGGTCTTTGCTCTTGAAGAGAATATTTTAGACTTTACAGGAGCGAAGACCGCTATCTTTTTAATCCCCAACGGGGCGCACGACAGTCACCGTTTTAAGGTTACTGTATAAGTGCGCTCGGTAAAGAAAATGCTTATACTGCGCGTTGTCCGTTATCAAAATAGAACATATTACCGTGCGAACCGTCAGGATAAGCGTCAGGATTTGTTTTCGATTCATATTGGCCTTTTGTGTATTCATTGATGGATGTTTCCCAAAAATTCACTGCCGCAACATTTTTGGGGTGAGTCCCTAATCCCCACCGCCCTTTATGCTTATCAAGCACTTGAAAAAATGCTTGCTTTCCAACGCTCGAACGGCGGTATTTATGAATAACAAAAAATTCAGAAATCTGATAATCCGTCTCCGGGTCGCCTTCCTCTCGGTAATTAAAAATCATAATAAACCCCGCTAAATTGCCGTCTACATCAATAAAATACGCTCGCCTATCTTTGTCTGTCCAGTAAAAATCAAGATACGGATAACCTATTAAGCCAAGTTTATTTACGCCCCGCCCATCATATTGCGAAAATTCATAATCATATTTTTCTAACAGGTTTGCAAGGATTTCCCTATCCTCAAGTTCAACCCGCCGTAATTCCACTTGCATAATTTCACCGCCTAATATAAATTTTCTACTACAAAGTAATTATATCATGGAAAGGTGGCAAGCAATAGCGACAATTTTCCCGCTTCATTGAGGTCTTGAGCGTTACCGTTATTTATAAAGCTACCTTGACAACAAAAATCCTAATAATTATAACATATGTGAAAGAACAAGGTCGCGAACATTTATGAGGTATGGGTCTTCGCTAACGGCGTCTGCCGTTGTGCGGGAGATAATTGTCGTTCATATGGCACATCTCCCAACACACTCGTATTGTAGATAATATGCCCTCGTCGATGGTGGAGATACCTGTTAAAACAGCAACCGAGATGTTTCTTTGCGAGCAAGAATACCAACGGCGTAGCTTGTTGTCAATAATAAATGACAACAAAATACCACAAAATACGGCATGAATATGTAATTTCCATTTTTTTACTTGTTTTTTTGGTTAAAAGCGTTCCGGCCCATATAAACAAAGGGTTAGGCGGCATTTAAGCGGCTTCATTGGTGTAAGTCGCAATGGCAACGTCCATTGCAGAGACTTTTGTTTTTTTGACCAAAAGCGTGCCGGCCTATGTGATTACTGGGATGGGCGGGATTTTACATAGTTTAAATACATTGCAACCCCTTACCCTATCATCTGTAGGATTTGCGAAAAATCCGTGATTTCCTTAAAGGGAACTATGTCCGTTTCGTTTTTTAATTTTTCGGGATTGTACCAAACCCCGTACATACCCGCTTTTTGGCAGCCGTCTACGTCGTTTACTAAATTATCCCCGACATATAACGCCTCTTGCGGACTTACGCCCAGCTTTTGCAGCGCGAGGTTAAATATCTGCGGGTCGGGTTTTTTTACGCCCGCTTCTTCGGATATGATTACTGTATCAAAAATTTTATCCAATCCCGCTTTAGCGATTTTTGCATTTTGCGTTTTTGTATAACCATTCGTTATTATCGCCGTTTTGACGCCGCTAACGATTAACCTTATCGTGTCAAGCACGCCTTCTTCCAACGAAAAAAAATCAATAAAACGAGCATTCCAAAAATCATAAATCTCCGGAGAAGGTATTCTGTAATCGGGCGGGTACTCGTCGAATAGACTATTTAATACCTCGACTTTATTACTATAACCATTGTTATCGTATTTTCTGAAGCTGTGCAACATCCCCTCGGTAGACACACCGGAATAACATTCCCCAACAACAGCCAAAAACATAGAATCCGCCGCCCTGCTCCTATCCAACAAAGTACCATCCAAATCAAACAACACAGCCTCAAAATCCATCATTCATCCCTCCACTCACAAAACACCTCGGTACGCTCCGACGACATAGCTACACCTTCATAAGCTTTAACCCATCCACCCACATCAAACACACAATCAACATCACTTATCTCCGAACCCCATTCCCTATACTCAACCTGACCATCCCCCATTGCATCAAAAACACAGGGATTATACCCAAGCTCCTTAATAATCTCATCCAACATCCCGGCAAGCGTTTCATTATCCAAACAAAACAGCCCATCAATTTCCCGCTGGCTCAAAATCCTCGAATAATCATTTTCCACAAAACATCACCCCCCACAAATTATACTAAAAAATCACGACACCACAACCCACACACTACGGGTACATCTTCCCAAAAAATTATCTAAAAGGGGTTTACATATGCGCGAGTTTATGATACTCATGGGCGAATTACTTTTTATCGCCGTTTTTCAAATGATATCCACAACTTTTCTTGACGAAGTCGGACAAAAGTGGATAATAAAGTTAATAAATGTGGCATGTATCGTAATTTGCTATTTCCTAATGCTAAGATATGTGTATAATCAGTTATTAGAGATATTCTCAATTATGACCTAAAATATCGTACTATAACAAGTACCGCGCAAAGAACGCGCGGAGTTGCGGGAGGTTTTTAACATGGATGAATACGGAATAAAACGCCTGGACTTTACAAAATCGTTGGCGGAGGTGCTGTCCACACACACAAAGCTGCCAAAGGCGGAGCTGGAAATATCAATAGAGACCCCACCGGATTCTAAGCTGGGGCATTTTGCGTTCCCATGTTATGGGCTGGCCAAGAAGCTGAAAAAATCGCCACCGGCCATAGCGTCGGAGCTTGCAGAAAAAATAGAAGCCAATCGCCCAAGCTGGCTTGGTGAGGCAAGGTCAACAGGCCCGTATGTAAACTTCTTTTTAAACCGCACGGCGTTTGTAAATGCCGTTCTGTTTGAGGTGCTGGACGCAGGGCCGGAATACGGCGCAAACGGCAAGGGAGAAGGCCAATCCATTGTAGTGGAGTATTCTTCGCCAAACATAGCAAAGCATTTTCATATCGGCCATCTTGGGACAACCATTATCGGCAAAACATTGGACAACATATACCGCTTTTTGGGCTACGACGTGACGAGCATAAATCACCTCGGAGACTGGGGAACACAGTTTGGCAAGCTAATCACGGCGTATCTAAAATGGGGCAACGAGGACGAGGTTAATAAGAAAGAAATCTCCGAGCTTGTACGCCTGTACGTAAAATTTCACGAAGAAGCCGACAAAGACCCCTCCCTAAACGACGAAGCCCGCTCATGGGTAATAAAAATGCAGGACGGCGACGAAGAAAGCCTACGCATATGGCAGTGGTTTTGTGAGCTAAGCATGTATGAGTTCGAAAGGGTATACGACCGCTTGGATATCAGCTTCGACCTAGTACGCGGCGAAAGCTACTACAACGGCAAAATGATGGAAGACGTAGCGGAAACCCTCGACAAAAAAGGCCTGCTAAAAGAAAGCGAAGGCGCGAAAATAGTAGACCTGGAGGCATTTAACATGCCCCCAAGCCTTATTTTGCGCTCCGACGGCGGCACGCTGTACACCACCCGCGACATAGCCGCCGCCATCGACCGCTACAAGACCTTCAAATTTGACAAATGCCTGTATGTCACGGGCAACGAGCAAAGCCTACACTTTGCCCAGTGGATGAAGGTAGTGGAGCTTATGGGCTACCCATGGGCAGGCGGCTTGGAGCATATCCCCTACGGCATGTATCTCTTCGAAAAAGGAAAAATGTCCACCCGCAGAGGTGATGTAATCAAAGTAGAAGACCTTCTCGACGAAGCCGTATCAAAAACCCTTGAAATAATAAACGAAAAAAACCCCGACCTAAACAACAAAGAACGCGTAGCCGAACAAGTAGGCATAGGCGCGTTAAAATTTAACAAGCTCTACAACTCGCGCATAAAAGACACTGTATTCGACTGGGACAGAATGCTGAGCTTTGATGGCGAAACAGGCCCGTATGTACAATACACCCACGCCCGTGCGTGCAGTGTCTTAAAAAAATCTCTCTCCGCCGAAAGCAGAATGGACTTCGGCGCACTTGGGCTGGCACTTATCTCCGGCTCATCCTTTGACGCAGACCTGCTTGCCGACGACGAGCCATTCGAAGTACTGCGAATCATCCACGACTTCCCCGCAAAAATACAAGACGCCGCAGAAGTCTACGAGCCATACATCATAGCCCGCCACCTAATCGCACTCGCCCAAGCCTACAACGCCTTCTACCACAAGCACCAAATCCTCGCAGAAGAAGAACCCGTACGCCGCGCACGCCTGGCCCTCACCGCCGCCGTACGCCAAGTACTAAAAACAGGCCTCGGCCTGCTGGGAATCGCCGCACCTGTTGTTATGTGATTTCCCCGTAACGCACTTGTTCATACTCCCCGACCCCGATATCTTCCGCAGTTATCCGCACCTGCATATCCGACGGCGTATCTGATTTTTCAATCGGTACGCCGTTTTTTATGTGCCGTTTTACTGCGGCTTTAAAGCGGCGGCGGATTTCGTTATCGGGCTGTTGGGTGCGTTCTTTTTTGCGTATGGGTAGGATAAATTCCTTTTCGTCTATGGCGTCCATGTCTTTTGCCATCTGCTCATAGTATATTTTGCGCGTGCCGCTCCATTTCAAAAAAGCGCGGATTATCATATAGCCGCAAAATGCCACAGCGACAACAATAAACACGGAAAATACAATCCGTATAACAAGCCCAAAAATCTGCATAACGGGCGATTGCTCACGAGAAAGCATTCCCGGCGTTTCCAAATCGCGCAACCCTCCCATGGGTCTTTGCGCCACCTCCATATCAGGCCTCTCGGGATGGACAAACTCCGGCAGCCCCGGGAAAATCTCCGCCAAAATGCCAAACACAGGCATTACCACCGCAAAAAACAAAACCAGCGTAAGCACCAAAACCAACCCTGCAAGCCCCGCCATCAGCTTATAGTTAAACGAAATAATCCGCCGCACAGGCGCGGCAGAAGAAAGCGGCATAACCTCCAACGTCTCGTCCATCCTGGCCATATGTAAAAGCACAAAGCTCCCGATAATAACAATCACCATAACAACAGAAAAAACCGTAACAAGCCCCCCATGCCCACTCCGCGCCGCCCAAACAGAAAGCGGAATAAAAGCCACAGGCATAAAATCCGCAAACCCGCGCCCGATAGCCACCCCACGCCTAAAAAACGTAGTAGCAAAAAGCACCAAAACAAAAACCCCACCCGCGACCCACAAAAACCGCGGCGTATATGTACTCAAATAAACAGGCACAGCAAAAAATCCGCCAAACAGCGCGATTAAAATAAAATTTTCCAAAGTTTTAACGACAAATTTACGTGACGCGGGCATAAAAATCCCTCCACCCGCATTGTCACGCAAACTTGCGCAAAAGTCAATTTATATGCTACTATTCCGATAAGCGAAAGGGGGAGACACCCATCACAAAAAACGAAACGCTTAAAACTATTCGAGTCTTCGACTCAAGTGGGCAAGAATATGAAGCAACCTACCCAAAACGAGCCAAAGGTCTCGTAAAAAACGGCAGGGCACGCTTCGTAGGAGAAAACACCCTTATGTTGGCGTGTCCGCCGAAAAAATCGGAGGATACCATGGAAAATTATATAGCATTTGAGCCACGTAAATGGAAGGCTTCGCAAAAAGAAGAACGAGTATATGTAACAGACATGTGTGGAGGGCTAACCGAGGTTTTTTGCCTGGGCGACTGGCACAAGAATTGGCATCAAATCGACTCGCCCCATATGGCATTGCAAAAGGAAACGGACTACATGTTCACATTCTGGCTAAACGGCGGAGAAAACGACCGCCGCCAGGAAACCTGCAAGCTAAAAATCTACTTCGCAGGAGACACAGAAAACCCGATGGTGTTTAGGCTAAACCGCCACTACATCAAACCCGAGCGACACAACAACGGCTGGTATCGCTACCAAATCCCATTTACCGTCCCCGGCAGCGCAAACGACCCCGACGCAGATATCATCCCTGTAATGCTGCAATTTGCAGCGATGGACGCCCATTGCGCCATAATGCCGGACAAGCCCGAGTTCGCCCAACTGCCAAACGAGGACACCCCCGACAAACGTATCCCACAACGCCACAATATTGTATTCGAAGACGGCTTTCCCCGAGACGCTTGGTGGTCGTATCTCATCTTTGGCGACGACGTTGCAATCCAAAACAGCAACGACGGCAGCTCCATGATTGACAAACTGGCCGCCATAGGATTCGACCTCGAAAGCGCAATGAGCGACCTGCCTCCCGAGGACAAAGCCCAAATTCTTAACAATATCATCGGCAACCTGCATATGCATTAATAAAAACGAGAGCGTTGGGCAAACCCCCGACGCTCTCGTTTTTTATTTGACATGTAAATGCAATCCGTGATAAAAATATCCCGCAAGGCATGGAAAGGGTGAGAGGATGATTTTATAGTTGTGACGCTTAGCTTAGATTTTCCTGTGTAAAAATCACAGGGCTTTTTTGGCGTGTCATAACTATAATCTGCTGTCCATCATAAAATATGGAATGGTTTATTATGGCTGTGGTGCGCCCACGGCTATTTTTTATAGCGAATTATTTCGCTTTATTGGAAGGAGAATCAACCATGATGCAGTACGGTTTTAAATTCCCGACAAGGGACACTTTTGGCATATTGTGGAGCAAACAAGACGCAAATTAAAGGGGAATGCCCAATGTCTGCAATATGCCTAAAATTAAATTGTAACGGACGGTGGATTCCTCTGATAATGGGAGGATTCCACTGTGCGATATGCTTATGTAACATTTATTATGCGCGGGGACGGCTACCTACCGGGGGCTTTGGTTCTCGCGTACGCGCTAAAAATGCAAACAACAATAGATTGTGTATGCCTTGTAACAGACGATGTTTCCGAAAAAGCAAAACAAGCTTTACGTGTGTTGTATGATGAGGTTATCACCATAGACGAGTTGAGATTTAACAAAACGGCAGTCGGCGGCAGAAGTGACCGCAAAATACTTCCGACGCGATTCCAAGCACTCCGTCTTTGCGACTACGACAAAATTATTCTTTTGGATGCCGATGTGCTGCCGTTGCACAGCTACGACTCATTGTTTCAATTAGACACGCCGGCAGGCATTCTTATGGAGAATAAAACCGACTGTTATTCCAACGGAACAAAAAATTTACAAAAATGGAGCTGGCATACGCTATACGAGCCGCTATGCCCACATGGCAAAAAAATCCCAAAGGAAATAACAGACCGTGTTAAACAAAACCCGCACAATATGGGTGTAAACTCCGGTTTGTGGGTGCTTGCGCCATCAACGGAAGAATACAGCACACTTCGTCACGCCTTAAACAACCCGAGTATTACAAAATACACGGATAAATTCCTTTGGCCGGAAATGCAAATGGCAACCATGCTATGGTCGGGCAGATGGACAAATATTGATATCCGTTATTGCTCTATCGGGGGATATCCCCGTATAGATGTACTTTGGGGAATCCATTATGCCGGGCTAAAACCTTGGCAACGTAATCATCGTTCCGTAAGTCATTATGCCAAATTTCCGGATTTCCGATTATGGTATAATTTTTACAATGCTATGTATTTAAACCATGCAGAATTTCGCATAATACCGTCACTAAACAAACTTTGGCAATTTAGCAAAAATAAGTAAGAAGAAAGGCTGCCTTGGAGTATAGGCAGCCTTTCTTCTTGCTTTAAAAGCATATTTCGTCCAACCCCATCGTTTTGCAGCGACAGTCCTTCCCAAATACTACATTTATGCGGCAAAGGTTTAGGCAAATCCATGGCACGGAATTTAATCAAGTATAGCACAATGAACTATTTCTTCAAATGCACGCCCTTATCCAATACACGCAGAAGCTTAACCAGCGGTATAACCAAAACCGCTGCCACAAAATTCCCTATCGCGTGTACAATATCAAAGTAAAGCCCTGCAGCTATCCACGCCAACATCCCGTGTAAGCTTAACCCAAAAAACAGCGCGTGTACGGGAGCATAAAGCGTCCCGAAGGAAAGCCCGTGCAAAGCGCATAAAACCATATAAACAGGGGGCTTTACCTTATCCGGCAGATTAACTTTCCCTACGACCATAAACACTGCCCACAGCGGCAGCCATACATAAAGGTACGGAATCCACCAAACAGAAAATCCAAAATAAATACCATCCAGCAAAACAAAAACATAAAGGGGAATCAACGCCCGCACCCGATAGGTGAGCGTAAACGCGGCGATAAAAAGCCCCAGCACATGCACATTAGGAATCGCCATCATTAAAATACGCGATACAAACATCAACGCGCCGAGCATTGCGAAAATGGTTAAATCGCGTACGGGCAGTCTACCCTGCTGTAAATACGAACGCATAGGTATCGCCGTCTTGGATATAAGTGGCGTCTACGCCTTGCATAGCCATTTCGCCATTGATGTAGAAGGCCCACCACGCTCCGTCTGCGTCAAAGTCGGCGGTTAAACCGTTTACGGCGGTGACAAGCAAGCCCCATGCAGAAACATCACCCACGATAAGCCCAACTTCCAATAAAGACGCGCCTACGGTGTTTTCGTTGGTGCTTACGTCCCATGCGGTGGCGTTTTCTTCGTCGTCCACCACAACAAAACGGAATGTCTGTTGCCCCTGCCCTATAGCATTTACCTCGTACGGCTCGGGGATTTCCACGCCGCCGCACCCAACAAGCGCGACCGCAATCAGCACAACAGAAAACAACAACGCCATTATAGATTTTTTTAAATTCATGTGTAATACTCCTTTAGTCGCTAGAAATACTGGTAGTAATCCGTTTTTATCATCCCGTTAAAAAGCTTACGCTTGGCTCTGGCCTTCTTTTTGTACGACGATTCAAAAAACTCGTCGGGGGTGATTACATACACATTCCAGCGTGTGGGGTTAAACAGCCGCCCAAGCTCGGCGTACAGTGTCTCGGCTTCTTTTATTGCGCCTAGGCGTTCGCCGTAGGGTGGGTTTATGATGGCAATGCCGTTTTCGGCAGGCAAAACCGTCTCGGAAGCTGGTCGATTATGGAAGATAATGCAATCGTCCACACCCGCAAGCTCCGCGTTGGCCTGTGCAAGCTCCACGGCTTCCGGGGAGATGTCGGCGGCGTGGATGATTGGCTCGGCCTGCGTTCGCATTTGGGCATAAGCGTCGGAGCGAGCGTCCTTCCATGCCTTTTGCGGAATGATTTTCCATTTTTCCGATACAAATTTGCGCGATAAGCCGGGCGCGATATTTTTTGCGATTAACGCCGCCTCTATCGGCAATGTACCGCTTCCGCAGCATGGGTCAAGAAATGGCTTTTTCCTGGTATAGTGCGCGAGAGAAATTAACGCCGCAGCCATGGTTTCCTTCATGGGCGCACGGGTTGCGCGGGCGCGGTAGCCGCGTTTATGCAGGCCGTTACCAACTCCCGTTGTATCAATAGTCAGCGTAGCGACGTCCTTCAAAAGCGCGGCCTGTATGGTGTACTCCGCGCCTGTCTCCTTAAACCACTCGACCTTATATTTTTGCCGCAGCTTTTCCACCACGGCTTTTTTCACAATGGACTGCACATCGGGCACGCTAAATAAGCCCGACCGCACAGATTTCCCCGTGACGGTAAATTTTCCGTCAACAGGAATCCACTCATCCCATGCGAGAGCTTTAGTTTTCTCAAACAAATCGTCAAATGTAGTAGCGGGAAACTCCCCGATTTTCAGCAAAACACGGTCGGCAGAGCGCAGCCACAAATTAGCCCGCGCAATCGCGTCAAACAAATCCCCATTATGAGGCGCAAACTCCACCTTGCCGTCCAAGCATTTAATATCCTTAAATCCCAGTTCGCTTACCTCGCGTTTTACTACGGCTTCCAATCCAAACGCAGCAGTTGCTATCAAAGTCAGCATTACGACAAAACCTCACAAACACTGATAATTTCATTTTTAATTTCCTGATACTCGGGCGAGTCATCAATTTTAGCCCCGGGCGGCACGTCCAAAATCCTAACGATTCTGCCGGGATAAGGCGAAAAAATAACAATCCGATTAGCCAGCTTAATCGCCTCGTTTAAAAAGTGAGTTACAAATATTATGGTCTTTTTTCGCTCATTCCAAAAGTCTAAAATGCTTTTTTGTATAATAGAACGAGAAATCAAATCCAACGCGTTAAAAGGCTCGTCCATAAAAATAATCTCGGGGTCAACGGCAAGGGCACGCGCAATAGCCACTTTCTGCCGCATTCCGCCGGAAATCTCATACGGGAAGTGGTCGGCAAAATCCGTAAGCCCCACCATATCTATAAAATGGTCAACGACCTGCTTTCGTTCTTTTTTCTTCATTTTAAGGGATTCCAGGCCAAGCTCGATATTCTTCCGAGCGGTGCGCCACGGCAAAAGCCCGTAGCCCTGGAATACCGTAACACGCTTTATAGAAGGCTCCTCCACGACTTTGCTGCCTATTTTTATTTCACCTTCCGTGGGCTTGTCGTAGCCCGCGAGCATGTTTAACAACGTAGTTTTTCCACAGCCGGAAGGCCCCAAAAAGCTGATAAACTCCCCTTTTTCAATCGTCAAATTAATATCCTTTAACGCCATAATCGGGGATTCATTATGCATAAACTGCTTGCTCACGCCATTAATCTCAATGTACATAACCTAATCTCCCTTGATTCCCCAATGTTTATTTACTCGGCTTTCAAACATCGTGATGATTTTATCCAGCAAAAGCCCAAGCAGAGCAATCACGCAAATAGTCGCAAGCAAAACCTCGGGCTGCATGTTATTACGCGAATCCATGATAAGAAAGCCCAGCCCCGAGCGCACGCCCATCATCTCGCCCGCGACAAGAAAAACCCATGCAGTACCAAGCCCCATGTGCATTCCGTTAGCTATGTATGGAAAAATAGCAGGTAAAATAATCTTTAAAAAAACCTGTGGCTGCTTAATTTCAAACATTTTAGCAATGTTAAGATAATTCACATTAATTTTTTTTGAGCCGCTGATGGTGGACATTAAAACAGGATAAAAGGCCGCAAGAAAAATAACCATAATCGCAGGCATGTCCCCAATGCCAAAAAGCAAAACAATAAACGGCATCCAAGCAACAGGTGCGACAGGACGTATTAACTGGACAGTAGGCTCAACCAGCCGCGACAAAAAGTCCAACCTTCCCACGATAAGCCCCATAACAAGACCAACAAACACCGCAAGCGAGTATCCGACAAAAAATCGCCAAAGGCTAATCCTAATATGAATAAAAATTTCGCCGGAGGTTATCATCTCCCCCAGCGTAGCAAATACAACAAAGGGCGGCGGAAACAACGCATGATTAAACCCGCCAAACACAACGATTAAATGCCAACCGACCAGCAAAATAACCACCGCACAAACGGCAAAGAAAAGCTTATGCAAAAACGAACCAATCAATTTTCCCATTAAAACATGCCTCCCGCGGCAAGCAAGCTCACCCTAGCGAGCAAGCTCGCCTATACAGCAATGATTAAGCACAAAATCTTCAAAGGTAGGCGGCGACGCAAGCAAACCAAGCTCCAAGGTAAGGCGGTAAAGCTCGGCATATTCATTTTCGCATATATCCAGCTCGCTGAAGGAAATCCATTTCATCGAGTATATGAGTGTTTCTTCGTCTATGGGGAGGTGGCGCAGGGCGATTTCGCGGATTTCTTCCGACATGGGGTTAATATTTTGCTGCAAAAACGCCGCGGCCTGATGATATTTTTGCATAAACAGGTCTGCGATTTCCTCGTTATTTGAAATAAAATCATAGGAAAAAACCAACGCACAGCAAATCGAATTTTCCCAAATCTCCTCCGACTCCGCAAGCTTTCTGCCGACGCCGAGGGTAACGGCTCTTGCACCAAACGGCTCGGCTACAACGTAGCCGGAGATACTTCCGCTGGCCAGCGCAGGGACCATTTCCGCAGGCGGCAACTGGATAATCGTGATATCGTCGGCAGTCATGTCGTTTTCCCAAAGCAGCATCTTCAAAAGAAAGCTATGCGTGGACATAGGGCTGGGAATCGCCACGATTCTGCCGCGCAAATCCTGCACTGTCTCGATATAGTTTGCCACAGCCACGATATTACCGTCACGGTGGCCGAGAGCGACTGCACGCAAATCCACACCCGCCTCATTGGACGCCATGGCAAGCTGAATAAGTACCGACGCACCATCAATATGGCCGCCGTTAAGCGCGTCCATCAAATCCGGCCAAGAGCTGAAACGCTCCAAAACCAAACCAAACGGGGCGTCGTCAGAAACCATGTCATTAGTCACAAAAAGCGTCATAGCGTGCGTGATGGGCAAGTACCCTACCCTAATATAATATCTACCGTCACGCGAGGCGTAATCCCCCGCACAAGCCGCAAAAATCATCATGCACAGCACTAATAGTATATATTTCAACCAAGCTTCCCCCAATTTTTTGCAAAATACCACTCTTTATTCTACCACACGAAATTTTTGATGTCAAAATTTTGATGTTTTTGAAAAAACCGCTCCCGCCCTTTATTTATCACAGGCAGCAGGGTTTTGCATTGCACTCTTTACCCATAATAAATCGTGCGATTTCGGAAAACTTTTGCGGGTCGCCGCTGGTGTAGTAGTTTATCTCCGGGATGGCAAATTGCGAGGGGGTTATCGCGGCTTTTGTGGCGAGGGCTGTGGCTGTTGCGGGATTTATAAAGGTGATATCGCCCAGGGTGCGGGTTAGCGCGTTTTGCACAAGCGGATAGTGTGTGCAGCCCAGCACCAGGGCGTTTACCTTGCCCTTCAGGTCGGCAAGATAATTGTCCGAGGCAAACTGCAACAGCGGATTATTTTTCTCCGTAGAAAGCCCCGCCTCCACCATAGGCGCGAAAAGCGGACAGGCTCTGGAAAAAAGCTCCACCTGCGGACACTGCGCCGCAAACAACCTCGCAAAAAGCCCGCTTTTTACCGTAGCAGCAGTGGCTATAAAAACGGGTTTAAGCTCAGGCCTGGTTTGTGCTATTCGCACAAGCTCCGACGCCGCAGGGCGGATTGTATCTATTATAGGGGTCGCACAAAACTCCTTCAGAAGAATTTCATACGACGTTGACGAGCTTGTTCCACAGGCCATTACCACAATTTTTACGTTTTTGTCTACCAAAAAATTTATTATCTCTCGCCCGTGGCTTATCAGTGTTTCCGTATCCTTGCCGCCGTATGGGGCACGGGCTGTGTCACCTACATATACTATGCTTTCGTTTGGCATTAGCCGTCGTATTTCTTGCACCACCGTAAGGCCACCCACTCCGGAATCAAACACCCCTATGGGTGCATCCTTGTTCATGCGCGGCTTTCCAGTGCAATTTCTATTAGCTGGCCGATTAATTTATCCCATGGTATGCCGTTGGCCTTCCACATATCCGCATACATGCTGATAGACGTAAAGCCCGGGACTGTATTTATCTCGTTAAACAAAATCTTACCCTTAGTATCAATGAAAAAGTCCACGCGAGACATGCCGCTGCCACCGATTGCGCGGAAGATTTCCAGCGCGTAGCTTTGTAGCTGCTCTACCGTTTCTTTGGGAAGGTCGGCGGGTACTACGGTTTTGGATTCCGGGTTTTCGTATTTTGCCTCGTAGTCGTAGAATTCATTCGCGCTAAGCACTTCTCCGGGAACGGAGACCTTTGCGGTTATGCCTTTGCCCAGCACGCCTACTTCTATTTCGCGGCATTCTACGGCTTTTTCCACTACCACGCGGGAAGAAAGCTTTAACGCAGCATTTAATGCGGCGGGGAGTTCTTTTTTATCCTTTACCTTGGCAACCCCGATAGCCGAACCGCCCACTGCGGGCTTTACAAAGCACGGATAACCGGCTTTGTAGCGGATTTTTTTCATTACTTCTTTTATGTCCGTTTTTATTTCGTCCGCGCCAAACACAAGGTAATCGGCTTGCGGGATTTTTAGCCCCTTTACCACAAGCTTCATAATAGCTTTGTCCATGGCCACCGCCGACGCCGCCACATTGCAGCCCACATACGGAATCCCCGCAAGGTCACAAAGCCCCTGAATAGTGCCGTCTTCGCCATTAGGCCCATGCAAAACAGGGAAAACAACATCCACAGGCACTGCCTTTACCTTCTCAGAAACAATTCGCAGCAGCCCGCGATTTACCCTGTCGGGACTTAAAATCGCCGGTGTCCCAAATTTTTCCCAGTTAATACCCGCGATATTGTCGAGCTTTCCGTCATACATCAGCCACTTGCCCTCGCGTGTAATATACACAGGAATAACGGTATGCCCGTTTAACGCGTGCAGCACCGATGTTACGCTTTTTTTTGATATATCATGCTCGGGCGATACTCCCCCGAAAAGTACTAATACGTTTTTTGTCATGTTCCACCTCTGGGTTGTTTTTTTAGCATTCTACAGTATATGCGCCTTGCGGTAAATACGCGACGGCATTATAATCAAAATGATTTTGTCGCGCAAGCGCGACTCCGGAGCAAAGCGAGGAAGCATTGTCGGGCTTTGCCCGACTGTGCGGCGGGGTCGTAGGGGCAGAGCCCCTACTTAAAAAGGAGCGATATAAATGGATTTGTTTGCTAAAATTAAACAGGGATTAACCAAAACGCGAGAAAATATCATGGGCGGCGTAAACCAGGTATTTGCCGCGTTTCGTGCTGTAGATGAGGAGCTTTTCGAAGAATTGGAAGAAGCCCTAATCATGGCAGACATGGGCGTAGAAACCACCATGGAAATTTTAAATAAACTACGCGAGCGCGTAAAGCTGGAAAACGCAAAAGACGGCGAAGAAGTAAAAAAAATGCTTGCCGAAGAAATCTCCGCCACCCTAACCAACGACGTAACCCCGTTTAACCTAACGACGCCCGCCGTACTATTAATTATAGGCGTAAACGGCGTAGGCAAAACCACAACAGTAGGAAAACTCGTAAAATGGTATAAGTCCGAAGGAAAATCCGTGCTTGTAGCGGCGGCAGACACCTTCCGCGCCGCAGCAATCGACCAGCTTGCCGTATGGTGCGAACGCGCAGATGTAACAATGGTACGCCAAGCAGAAAACTCCGACCCTGCGGCGGTAGTATTCGACGCGGCGGCGGCAGCAAAGGCACGCGGCGTAGATTTGCTAATCTGCGACACAGCAGGGCGGCTTCATAACAAAAAAAACCTGATGGAAGAATTGCGCAAAATAAACAGAATCGTCTCGGATAAATTCCCCGAGGCACAACGAGAGGTTTTCCTCGTACTTGACGCAACCACGGGGCAAAATGCCTTGCAACAGGCCAAGCTATTCCGTGAGGTGGCTGATATCACGGGGATTATTCTAACCAAGTTAGACGGCACTACCAAAGGCGGCATTGTTGTTTCCATTAAAAATGAACTGGACATCCCCGTGCGGTTTATCACCGTCGGCGAAGGAATCGACGACCTGCAACCATTCGACGCTGATATGTTTGCACGGGCTTTGTTTGAGGAGTAGAAAGAGGGACAAAACATCTACAGGGGTAACAAAAAAGAGACCGTTTTTGGTCTCCTTAGGTTATAGTTTTTTATCAGGATTAATTAATAAATGCCAAAATCATCATTAATATGAATACGCCAAATATTGACAAGCTTATATAGGCTCGTATTTTTTCTTTCTGCTTTTTATATTTTTCGAGTTCTTCTGCTTTTTCTTTCGCGTCTTTGTAATCGCCAAGTTTTGCAAACAATATCAGTGCTTTTTCGTACTCATTCAATTGCAAAAAATTTTTTGCAATTATATATACTTCCTCTTGTTGCGCACGTTTTATTGCCTCCTGTTCTTTTGCAGATAATTCTTGGAGTTGCTTAACTTTTTCTTGTGAGTTCTTGTAGTTCCCAAGATGGGTAAAAAGGTGTAACGCTTTTTTGAATTTTCCTGATTGTAAATGTTTTTCCGCATTGAGGTACATTTCCTCTTGTTGTGCTAAATGTTGTGTTTGTTTTGCTCTTTCTTCCGCGTCTTTGTAGTCGCCTGATTCTGAAAAATTAAGCAGGGCAGACGCATAATCTCCTGTCCGCAAAAAGTGTTCTGCGTTTTCATAAGTTCTTTGTTTGCTTAGCAGTAAATTTTTATTGCCGTTTTCTGCATAATTTAGCAATATTTCTTTATCTGCGGTATTTGCAAAACGCAGGGCGCGTTTAAATGAGATGTTTTCTTGTAGCTCTGTTCCGCAATCATTTAGCATGGCTTCTTCCGACAGTTTATGCTCCGCCAAAAGCTGGGCTACATATGCCTTTGAATTTTCAGGGTCTACAGATAGTATTTGATTGATTAATGTATTTGCGTCGCTAAATCTTCCTTCTTCCAACTTTAGGAAAGCGTGTTTAAGGAGTGTAGTGGGGTCTAATGTTGGGGCAGGGGTTGCGTCCTCGACTTTTTGTCCGCAGTTTTCGCAGAAGTTGTCGTCTGCTTCCAGTGCTGTGCCGCAATTTTTACAAAGCATGAGATTCTCCTTTGGCTATAGTGTGTTTATTAAATTTTCCATTTGCGTATCACCGGGTGGGATTTTTACGCAGTAAATCCCGTTAAGGGTGGTAAACTCCGCAAAGTTTTGGCCGGAGAAAAAATATTTTACGCCAATAAGTACAGCGGGGACGGAAACAACAAAAATAATGACAATAATAACTGCAAGCATGGTCATTGTAAGCCCTAAGAACATTAAAAATAATGTGTTGTACAGCCAATAAACTAACCCCACAACCGCCAAACCTCCACCAAAAATGAGCAACATAATGTGTAATGTTTCCTTGGACTGCCGCTTTACACACTCGGCAGAAAGTATTGTATTTATCGGTATGTTAACCTCGCCTGTGTTTTTTGTTAAATATCCGTTTGTAACGGTGTAATATTCGCCTTTTATGCAAATATGGTCGTCAGAGCGCGATAGGGTTGTCATAGCTCTCCTCCGCATTTTCTGCAAAATCCCGGGGTTACAGCACTTTTCCTTATTATTTCGCCGCAGTGAGGGCATGAGGATTGTGCAGCCGCTTTAGGAGGAACAGGGTTGGTACTTTGCGACGGCGGCTTGGCAACGGTTAACGCGCCATGTATCGCGTCTTTTGCAAGGTGGACATTCCGGATAAAATTATCCTGCTCATGCGGTTGAATCCACCGCACATCAAATGCGATACTACCGCCCGCGTATTCTATGGAGATTAGCGTTAAACGTCCCAAGTAATATTTAACACCCATAATGCCCGCAACAACCAACGAAACCACCAAGCCTATTAAACTTGCCGCACCGCCAAAAAATAATACAGAGCTAATCCCGCCAAGCACTGTAATTGCCGCAAATATTACATAGTTTATCGGATTGAAGAATAAGTAACTCGTCCCCGTAATGTCGCATGTGTTTATTACTTTGCGCTGTTTAAGCTGAACAGGGTCGCCTTTTGCGTCAATAAAAAAAGTAGAGCCGCTGAAATATACCCGCTTGTTTGTGAGCGTTGCCCCTGCTCGGTCAGCCCCGCCACCCGACACAAAATTTGCTACATACCCCGTGCCTATGGAACAAATTTCTTGCTCATTCTTGCTAAAAAACTTCCCGCCGTAAATATTTCCGCCTGTCACCGCGTTTTGCCCCCTTCCCTTATTCTTGCGCAATTCAAAAAGGTGTGTAGGGATGGCAGAAAAATCTGCCATCAATCCTCATACACACCTTAAATAATCCAAATACATAAACCAAAATAAAACATGTATACACCCTGCACAATGATACATAGAAAAAGGCAATCATTGAAACAGTTATAAAACAATGCTAAACTATGGCTGTAGTGGCGGGCTAAGCCCGTGTGTGTGAGGTGATGTCCTACTATCCCTACACGCGCTGTTTGGTGTTGTCGCACCTCACAGCCGCTACGCTTCTTGTAGCACAAACATCTTAACATACATACCCTCGCGGGTGCAAATAATCTTTTTTCTTCGGCAAAAAAAGCGTTACTTTTCCGGTTTTGGTGTTTTGGTACAAACCGGAAAAGTAACGCTTTTTAATGTGTTGCGATTTCGTTTATTTGTTGTTCAGGTAAAAACTTGTAGCGTGGTTTAAATATTTTTGTGCGGGAAATGGTAAATATGTCATCGTCGTTATCGAATTGATAATTAAATCCTGTAAGTAAATCTCGCCCCATAAGATTTCTAAAATCACGCTTTTCGTCCATTATAATTTCAAATGCCCAATTTTTGCCTTCATAGCCAAGGATATTTATTAGCGGAAGCTGTATAAAACCTGCGTCAACCTTATCCCCTGTGGCTGTGGTAGGCTTATCATCATCTTTATAGACAACGGCATTTTGTTTTATCCAGTCCATGCCGTAACCCAGTTCAAACAATACTTCTTTGGATATAGTTGTCCTGTCTGCCCCCGTGTCTACCTTAAATTTTACCTTGGATAAGGTGATGTCGTCCATCGGTTTTATACTCATATTTACATAAACTCTGCTGTATTCTTCAAACTTAATTTTAGTCATGGTACACCACGTTTCCAACT
Organism: Defluviitaleaceae bacterium; assembly: GCA_009786685.1. Classification (GTDB taxonomy): domain Bacteria; phylum Bacillota; class Clostridia; order Lachnospirales; family WQUN01; genus WQVC01. Next base: position 10,554 of record WQRQ01000017.1, on the reverse strand, counting down.
TGCGGATAAGGCTCGGCGGCTATACCGGCGGTAAAAACTATACATTTGCCTTTGTACTCACTTCTTGGTATTTGACGCAACTCTTTTTCCGTGTCTGCTGTATAAATTACATATCCGAGGTCATTATCTGCTTGGTCGACTTCCTCTGTCATTACCATACGAAAATATTTTGTGCGGTATTTCTCACAAGCTGCGCGGTGTGTCATAATTTCCTTGGTTTCAATTTTTTCCAACATAAAAAAACTCTCCTTTCTGCCTTTATTTTTACGTGAAAACCCTCGCGCCGTCAAGACAAAAAACAAATCGCGCCGGCGGGAAAATTTTTTACAGCTCAAGCGAAAAGTGCTATAATGCTCGATAAAGGTGAGAAAATGACACATAATATACGCCAAGCAACAGCAGCCGACAGTGCCAAAATCCTGGAAATCTACGCGCCGTTTATAACGGACACAGTGATTACATTTGAAACAGAATTACCGACCGCCCAAGAGTTTTACGTCAGGGTAAAGGAGATTTCCGAACGTTACCCATTCCTCGTTTACGAAATCGACAATAAAATACTAGGCTATGCCTATGCCGCAAAGCACAGGGAAAGAGCCGCGTATATGTACAATGTAGAAGTCTCCGTCTATATCTCGCCAAAGCACCACGGCGCGGGAATCGCAGATAAACTGTACACGCGCCTGTTCGAGTTGCTCGATAAACTCGGGTACAAAAACGCATATGCCGTCTACAACGAGCCAAACGAAAAAAGCAGAAAATTTCATCAAAAATTTGGATTTGAATATGTCGGCACATTCCGCAAAACAGGATACAAATTTGGAAAATGGCATGACGTCACGTGGCTGGAAATGGCTATAGGTGAACATGGTGAAAATCCAAAGAAAATTGTATCAATAAACGAGGTTGTCCGCGTTACTTTTCCGGTTTAGATGTTTTGGATAAAAGCTAACGAAGCCTGTAAATTAGCGGGGTTACTCGGGTTTTGTATCAAAGGGTTAAAAGTATGATAAAATAATTATCACATGGATTAAGGAGCTGATATTATGCCACAAGAAAATGCTGTGTTTGATATGAACGTCGAGTTTGGAATAACCACCGAAGAACGGGAACGATATAACGAATTTTTACACACTCGCCATACTAATGAAAAACTTGCGGAAGCGGAAGCATTAGCCGCCTCAAATCCCAACGCATGGCACGATATAGACGATATTATCGCGGAATGGGAAGAATGGGAAACGGTGAATTTATGAGAGTTGTGGTACTCGAATCTGCTTACTCAGATATAAAAATAATACGCGAAATATTAAAAGAATACGGCAAAATGCCCACCGTAAATTTTCGTAAAACATTAAGCCAATTTCGTAAACACGTGTCAAAAATGCCACTGATGTACCCCGAGTACGAATATAATTCGGCGTTTAGGGCGGCAGTTTTGGTTTACGATTATGTTGCTTTTTATAAAGTTGATGAAAACAATGATACGGTAAATGTTTTCCGAATCTTGCATTGTAACAGAAACATTTCAGAAATCCTCAAGCCTACATAGCCTCGATATTGGCAACGGGTAAACTTTTGATGTTTTTGCCAAAAGCTTGCAACGCCTTTAAATTATCGGCTTTGAGAGAACTTTAATATGTGGGTTAGGAGGCTGTACTTTGTGCATAGGGTACGAATTTAAATGCACCAACTGCGGGCATTCATGTGACAAAAGTGACACAGTGGGTAAGCTGTATCAACTGGCAAAAGGCTATCGCACCCGCTTCCCTGAAGGCAACCAACCTTTCCAAATGGTAACGCGTTTACTCGAAGAATGCGGAGAGGTAGCAAGCGAGGTTAACCTATTCGAAGGCAGCGGAATCAAACGCCAAAAATACGGCGAGCCAAAAAAAGAAAACCTCGCCAACGAAATAAAACAAGCACTGGCCGCACTGGCACAAATCGCGGCTTATTATGACGTAGAGGCAGAATTGGACGTCTCGATAAACCGGTCGCTGGAGAAAATGGAGCAAGAGGGGTTACTTTAAGGAGGGAAACAATGAAATTCACATTATGCCATACAAATATCAACGTAAAAAACATGGAAAAATCTCTGGAGTTTTACAACAAAGCACTGGGTCTTACATGCAACCGGCGACGTAAAACAGATGAAGGAGATGAACTTGTATTCCTGATGGACGAATCAACAACACACCATTTACAACTCACATGGCTTCACGACAAAGAAGGCACATACGCGCTTGGCGATAACAAATCACACATTGCGTTTAGGGTTGACGACCACGCCGCCGCACGGGAACTACATGAAAAAATGGGCTGCATTTGCTACACAGAATCCGAGCGAGTGTATTATATCGCAGACCCCGACGGGTATTGGTTAGAGATTCTCCCAACATGGAAGTGATACGTATGAAAAACATAATAATCGCAGGCACAGGCCGAGCAGGCAAATCAACCTTAGCACGCAAAATAAGCGAAGAGCTAGACTACTTTGTCATAAACAACGACAAGCTCGTCGCCACGTTTGGAGAAGCCTATCCGCAGTTAAACATCCGCATAGGCAACGGCGAAGAAACCAGAAAAAACATTGCGCCGTTTCTGGGCCATTTTCTTGGGATGTTTTCTTCGGTGGATGGGAGCGGGTTATTTCCGTACACGCATGGCGGGCTAAAGGAAAACCGCTTTGTAATAGAAGGCTGGTCATTCGATTTTGAGCAGATAGTGCCTATCTTAAAAATGTACGGGATAGATGATTTAAAAGAAAATTTTATACTTATCGGGCTGGTGCTAAACAATAAAACCGCAGATGAAATCATCAGCGACATGAAAAAACACGACACAAAACACGACTGGACACGTGGCTTTGACGACAACGGCCTAAGAGAAATCGCGGAGGATTGTATCTCATTAAGCCAATACATGACGGAGTATTTGCCCAAATACGGCTTTACCATGTACGATACATCTACGGAGCGGGAGAAGATTTTTGCGAAAATCATAGAGGAGCTAAAATTATGAACATAAAAGCAGCACAAGAAAAAATGCTCGCAGTACGCACCAACATAAAAAAGGTAATGATAGGCAAAACCGAAGAAATAAACCTGGTACTCACCGCGCTGGCCGCAGGCGGCCATGTCCTTATCGAAGACGTACCCGGCACGGGCAAGACAACGCTTGCAAAAGCTCTCGCGGCGTCTATCGCGGGGACATTTAAGCGGATTCAGTTTACACCCGACCTTCTCCCGACAGACCTTACGGGGCTTAATGTCTACAATCCCAAGACAGGTGAGTTTACCTTCCGCCGAGGTGGGCTTTTCACAAATATCCTACTGGCAGACGAAATAAACCGCGCCACGCCACGCACACAGTCGGGGTTGCTGGAATGCATGGAGGAGCGGCAAATTTCCATAGACGGAGAGACTTACCCGCTGGATAGTCCGTATTTCGTAATCGCCACACAAAACCCTATCGAGACACAAGGCACATTTCCGCTACCCGAGGCACAACTCGACCGCTTTCTAATGCAGGTAGAAATCGGCTACCCGCAACGCGAAGGCGAAGCCGACGTAATACAACGCTTCCTAACCCCTCACGAAAAAAACCCGCTTGAATCCCTAAAACCCGTTTCCACCGCAGAAGAATGGAATGAAATCCGCAAAGCCGTAAGCGAAGTCACCGTCCATCGCGACCTATGTATGTACATCACAGACCTAGCCACCCACATCCGTCAAAACGAAAACATAGCACTGGGCGTAAGCCCCCGTGCGTCGCTGCACCTCGCGCAAGCCGCACAAGCCTTCGCCATGCTAAACGGGCGGGATTTTGTCACGCCCGAGGACATCAAGCACCTCGCGCCTGTTTGTTGGTCGCATAGGCTTTCCATGCGCAGCACAATGAGGGCGCAGGGCAAGCGACAGGCCGTACTGTCCGCGCTCGCCGCCGTTGCCGTCCCCACGGAGAATTTCCATAGCGACCACGGGGGTCGCTCGTAATGACAACCGCCGGCATTTTTATCGCGCTTTTCATAGTTTTTGTTTTCATAAGAAGGGCATACAATGCGTCGTGCTTGGAAAAAGTTGGCGTGTCCCTAACCATGTCCGCGACATCCGCCACCGAAGGCGACGAGCTGATTCTCAAAGAAACCGTAATAAACCAAAAATGGCTGCCCCTGCCATGGCTTTCCGTTAAATTCCAAATAGACCGCGAGCTGGAGTTTGCCGACCAATCCGCCAATGCCGTCTCCGACCTGTACTATCGTCACGACCTTTTTCATATTTTAATGCACCAAAAAATAACGCGCCGCCTGCGCTTTACATGCACAAAGCGCGGATTTTACGCCATCCGCGGGCTGGAAGTCACCGCATGGGATATCCTGATGGAAAACAAATACATACGCAACTTCGAGACAAGCACCTCGCTAACCGTGTACCCCGCGACCATTCCGCTACACGAGACAAACGAACTTTGTACCCGAGTATACGGGCATTTGCGCACTATTTATCCGATTTTCCCTGACCCGTTTTCATTCCGAGGCATTCGCGAGTATTCCCCAAGCGACCCCATGAAAAACATAAATTTCAAAGCCTCGGCAAAAGCACAAGAACTCATGGTAAACATACAAGATTTCTCCAACGCCCGCGAAATCACCCTAATCCTAGATGCAGAACGCCACCCTGCATGGTATAACGAATACTACGAAGAACGCGCAATAAAAATCCTGGCGTCACTAACAGAAAAATTCCAAACACAAGGCGTACCGCTATCATTTATATCAAACGGCAAAAGCATAAGAAGCAACGCCCCCATCCAAATCCCCGAAGGCAAAGGAGCAGCCCACAGCATAAAAATCCTGGAAGCCTTGGCCTACACCACCTTCGAAACAGACAGCCCCATCACAGAAGCCCTAAAAAAGCTAGACCCCACCGCCTCCACAGAATACTGGCTAATCTCCCCCTACCACGCAAAAACCACCCAATCCGCCTACAAAACCCTACGCAAAAACGGCGCGAGAACAGCATGGATAATCGCAGGCGACAAACCCAAAGATTTCCCCGACGACGAGAACATTATTTTTATCTAAGCGTTTACTAACGCAGGCATTTTGCGTATAATCAAAACAAAGGAGTGATAATATGCTCGCAGAAAAATTAGAATACTACACATACGCAGATTATCTAAAATTTGACGACGACATACGTTGCGAATTGATTGACGGGGTAATTTACAACATGGCCTCACCAAGAGCAAACCACCAGAGGTCTGTTGGGCGATTATGGAAAGAACTGGACACTTTCTTATCAGGAAGGCAATGTGAGGCATTCATGTCGCCATTTGATGTGCGTTTAAATGCGGACAAAGCCGACGATACCGTCGTGCAGCCCGATGTAATGGTGCTTTGCGACAAAGACAAGCTGGACCACGACGGCAGAGGTATAATAGGCGCGCCCGACATGGTAATCGAGGTACTATCCCCCTCCAGCGCGTATGTAGACCGCGTACTAAAATGCAAGAAATATCTGGAAGCGGGCGTAAAAGAATACTGGATAGTAGACCCCGAGCTTAAAACAATAGAAGTCCACCTCCTGATAAACGAAAAATACCACATGCGCTACTACGGCAACACCGACCTAATCCCCGTGCAAATCCTGCCCGGTTTAGACATAGACCTGGGTCAAATTTTCGATTTTAGCTAAGACGAAGGGACAGAATTGTATGAACACATTAATAGCAGTTTCCATCGCGCCGTTTGGCGTAGGCGACAAGCTTTCCGAATACGTCGCCCAAGTAGTAAAGGTAATCGAAGCCTCGGGCTTACCCAGCCGCACCACCTCAATGTTTACGGAAATCGAAGGCGAATGGGACGAAGTAATGCAGGTAGTAAAAGACGCCACCTTTGTGCTTGCCGAAAAAGGAATCCGTACCAACGTCACCCTAAAAGCAGACATCCGCCCCGGCTACACAAACAGAATGAAAGGCAAAATAGAAAAACTGGACAGCATACTGGGCGGCAAGCGCGGCTAGAAGCTTAACTTGATTTTTTTTACATGTTAGTGTATAATAACCATTGACTATTATATTAACAAACAAGGGGGTAATTTTACCGCACGCAATACCAAAATAAAAAACTCAGAGAGGTGAGGCACTTGTTTGACAGAAGCGACGTGTTCCACGTAAGAAACGATATTCAGAAAAATATCGGCAGCAAGGTAAGATTGGAAACAAATAAAGGTCGTCATAAATCGGTAATCAGCAAAGGTGTTATTTCAAATGTTTACCCCAGTATTTTTACAGTACAACTTAGCGACGGCCCCGACCCCTCTCGCAAACTTTCTTTCAGCTATACGGATGTATTAACAAATGCGGTAGAAATTACACTCTGCGACTAGGAATATTTTCAAAGCCTCCTTCATATGTTGTTCAAGAGACAACGTAAAAGGAGGTTTTTTATATTATGGAATTAGTAAGAGAACAAGTAAACCTGGACCAACTGGTAGGCAACGAGCAGGTGCAGGTAATGCTGGAAGGCGACCTAATCGTACCCGATACCAAGCCCGACATGGCACTCCTGCTGCAAACGGAAGAACAAGTGCTGATAGAGCGTACAGAGGCAGGCACGGACCGCGTAAACTACATAGGCAGGCTTAACCTGTCGGTGCTGTATGTGGCAAAAAGCGCGGACAAAGCCATCCACACGATAAACCTAAGCCGCACCCTCGACGACTTTGTAAACCTCGACGGCGTAACAAAGGATATGTGGGTACGAGCAAATGCCACAATCGCAAACATAGACTTCCGTGTGGTAAACGACCGCAAAGTCAATTATCGCGCAATAGTAAATGTGCGTATCAACGCAGAGCGCAGCGATACGCATGAGATGGTTGTACATATCAATGACGTGCCAGAAAATCAGCTTCTTAAAACCAGCCTAAACCTAAACCGCACCGTAGACAACCGCATAGACCGCTTTGCCGTAAAGGAGCAGCTCGTTCTTCCCTCCGCAAAGCCAAATATCCGCGAAGTTTTGCAGTCCACGGCAAGCATAACAAACCAAGAAACACGCCTTGCCAACGGACGCGTAAACCTCTCGGGCGAGATTTCGCTTACCACTTTATATCGGGGCGACTCGGACGACAGCCTCATTGAGTTCATAGAAAGCGAAATTCCCTTTAACGGGCCGGTGGATATCAGCGGCGCACGTGACGACATGTTTGCGGATGTTGCACTGCAAATCCTGGAAACAAACATCACAATCCGCCCCGACGACGACGGCGAGGACCGCGTGCTCGACATAGAAATTTCCGTAGGCGTAGAGCTAAAAGTATACAGCACCGACACCTTCCCCATCCTCGAAGACGCATATATCATAGACACCACACTAAACCTGCAAAAAACCGTCGTCCGTTACCCGCGCTTAGTATGCAATAACCGCAACCAAACCAACGTAAAAGAAGTCGTAAGCCTCTCCGACACAGTACCCCCCATGCTCCAAGTTTTCCGCGTAAAGGGTACGCCCCATATAGACGACATTAAAACAATAGAAGACAAAATCATCGTAGAAGGCGCGATAAACACAAGCATTCTATACGTAGCGGAAAGCGACAGCACGCCCTTGGCCTCCTTCAGCACGGTAATCCCTTACCGCCAAGTAATAGAAGCCAAAGGCGCAAACCCCACAATGCAGCCGGATATCGCAATCTCCATAGACAACGTATCCTTTAACATGCTAACCCCAACCGAAACAGAAGTACGCCTTCTCCTAACCTTTAACACCCGCGTAACGGAACAAGAAGAAACCCGCATAATCCACGACATAGAGTTTTCTGAAATAGCCCCGGAAATCCTAGCCAACCAAGCCAGCCTCACCGTATACATCGTACAACCCGGCGACAACCTGTGGAAAATAGCTAAACGCTACAACACTCCGCTTGATGAGTTGCTATCCGTTAATGAAATTGAAAATCCGTCTAAGATTACCACCGGGCAGAAATTGTTGATTTTAAACCGCGGAGCGTCGCCGCCGCCTCGATAATATATTTCCGCGACCGCAAAAAAGCAGGTAAAACCATGCCCCGGCAGGGGCTGGTGCTTGCGGAAGTTAAATATTGAGATTTTTGTTTACAAGTGGGTATGTATTTAATATAATGTCGGTATAATAAAAAACGGGAGACGCGCTAACGTCCCCCTAACACAACCGCTAAAAAGACGGCGGGATTGCTAAGATTAAATTTCTAAAGAGCAGAAAAATAACCGGCTCACCCAGCGATGAATGAAAACTAGGGGTCGGTTATTTTTTTACGCTCTCGACAATTATGAAGACCAACTTGACAAGCTCAACAATCAGTATCCCGAAAGTCAACGCAATCATTATGGCTTCGAAAATCGTCACGGCTTCACCTCCCTTCGGGATGGTGCGGGTATTTTCTACCCTCCCTTCCAAGAAGCAATCCTTGTAACGTGAAAAATTCGTACCGCCTATCGCTTTGTGCTGCGTTTATTATACATATTTTACCTAAATGTGACAATTGTTACGCCGTCTTCGCCTTCGCCGTATTTGCCCAAGCGGAATTCTTTTACGTTGGGTTGGCGTTTTAGCATGTTGTGGATGGCTGTGCGCAGTACGCCTGTGCCTTTGCCGTGGATTAGTGTTACCGTGGACAGGCTCGCGAGGAAGGCTTCGTCGAGGTAGCGTTCGGATTGGTTTGTTGCTTCTTCGGGCATTAGGCCTCGCAGGTCGATTTCCGGGGAGATGTTTAGGGACTTCATGGCGGCTCTTTTTTTTACGAAGGCGGCCGCTTTTTCTTCGGGGGGCTTTTCGTCCAAGGATAGGTCGGATACATGTACTTTTATTTTCATTATGCCGGCTTGGATTTGGGTTTCGCCGCTGTTGTCGGGTGGGGTTTGGACTGTGCCGTGCTGCTGCATGGAGTGGATGTATACTCGGTCGCCTTTGCGTAGGTTTTGTGGGGGCGTGCGGTGGGGTTTTTCCGATACCGGGGATAGTGCGGATTCTAGGGCGGTTAGGTTTTCGCGAACTTGGCGGCGGGCTTCTTCGAGTTCGCGTTGGCTTGCGCCGTCGCGGGCTTGCTCCAGTTGCTTTCGCATTTGGGCGACTAATTTTTCGGATTCTTTTTTTGCCTCGTTTACTACTTGGACGGCTTCTTCTCGGGCTTGCTGTAGGATTTTTTCTTTTTGGGTGCGGAGCTTTTCTTCCAGCTTTGCTACGTCTTGTTGTAGCTTTTCTGCGTCGCGGGCTGCTGCTGCTGCGCGGTCTTGTTCTATTAGTACCAGCTTTTTGCTTGCCTCCAGGTCGGTTATTACGTCTTCGAAACGGATGTCCTTTTGGGATAGCAGGGCGCGGGCTTCTTCTATTATTTCGTCGGAGAGACCCAAGCGTTTTGCTATCGCGAAGGCGTTGCTTTTGCCCGGGATTCCTATTAGTAGGCGGTAGGTGGGGCGTAGGGTTTCTACGTTAAATTCGCAGCTTGCGTTTTCTACGGCTTCTGTGGACAGGGCGTAGAGCTTTAGCTCGCTGTAGTGGGTGGTGACTACCGTGCGGATTTTGCGGGCATGTAGGTGGGAGAGCAGCGCGATTGCCAAGGCCGCACCTTCTGTGGGGTCTGTGCCTGCGCCGAGTTCGTCGAGCAGCACGAGTGCGTTGTGGTGGAGGTTTTCCAGAATGCCGACAATGTTTGTCATATGCGATGAGAAGGTGCTTAGGCTCTGCTCGATACTTTGCTCGTCACCGATATCGGCAAAAACGTCGTCGAAAACCGCAAGCTCCGAGTTGTCGAATGCGGGGATATGCAAGCCCGCCTGCCCCATCAGCGTGAAAAGGCCTACGGTTTTTAATGTAACTGTTTTTCCGCCGGTGTTTGGCCCTGTGATTAACAGCATGGAAAAATCGCCGCCCAGGTAAATATCTGTGGGTACTACGGCGTCCGGGTTTAGAAGGGGGTGACGCCCCTTTTTTATATTTACATATCCGCGGGTGTTAAAAATCGGCTCCGAGGCTTTCATATCAAGGGCTAGCGAGCTTTTGGCAAAAATAACATCGAGGGTGGTGATTAGCTCCATGTTGGCTTCCAAGGATTCGCTGTTTTCCCATACCAGGCCGCTTAGTTTTTGTAGGATTTTTTCTTCTTCGCGTTTTTCTTCGAAGTGGAGGTCTTTTATTTTGTTGTTAAGCTCCACCACGCTTAGTGGCTCCATAAATACCGTCGCGCCTGTGGAGGACTGGTCGTGTACCATGCCCGGAAACGAACCGCGATACTCCGCCTTGACAGGCACACAAAATCGGTCGCCGCGTAAGGTGACTATAGCGTCTTGCAGCATGTTTTTGTATGACGCCGAGTGGATTACGCTTTGCAGGTGGTCGCGTACGCGGTCGTGGGCTACGCGGATATTGCGGCGGATTTCTGCGAGTTTTGGGCTTGCGTTATCTGCGATTTCGGCGGAGGGCTTTATGCAGCGGGTTATTTCTTTTTCCAGTGGCTCGTTTGGGGTTAGGCCTTGAAAATACAGGGCTAGCGCGCTTTTTTCATTTTCATCCAA
>WQRQ01000016.1 GCA_009786685.1 Defluviitaleaceae bacterium | reverse complement strand
GAATTCAATGAGAAACCGTCCCGACGGAGCGGCGGCGAAAAACCGTGTTTTTCGCGGTTTTGCCGCGACAGGCGGGACGGATTTCGAATTAATTCGCTATACTCCGAGGAAATGTTGTTTTCGGCGTTTAGCTCGTGTGTGATTTTCTTTTCTGTTTTCCAACTGAATATTTTTTCGCCGTCTTTGGATTCCTGTATATTGTAATCTGTCCAATAAATGGCGTGGTAGATTTGTTGCCAAAAAGGATATAATCCTGCTTTTTTTGTCCAGATTTCGTCGGGGCAAGCCTCGGTTATTTCACGTAGCATTTCCAGTGAATAATCGTATTGCTGCTTGATTGCCGTTGTGAGGGTTTGGTATTTATGCGCCATGGCTTTTCTCCTTTTTGCGTGTCCATTTTTCATACAATTCGATGATTTTATCCTCGATGTCTTGCAGTGTTGTTCCGTCCAAGTCGATACTAAACTGCTCGGCAAAGGTATTGTTAACATAGACTGCAAATTCGTTGCCGGGTAGGGTTTTATCCTCGTCCATGCTGATTTGCGGGAGCCGCTGCCCTGTTTCTTCCTGTGCTTTGTCGCTGATTTTTTCTATTTTTTTTACTATGGTTGCGATAAAGTTTGCTACATGGTCGTAAGTTTCTTTGCCCGACAACCGCTCATTTAATCTTGTCAGCATTCTCTCCCCAAACTTATAGGTGATTAGGCCTTCCGAAACGGGGGTCATTTTGCTCATGCGACGCCACTTTAAACAAGATGGGCAAAGTACAAAATCGGCTAAATCTGTGGGGATATTCGGGATTTTGAAATAATGCCCGCAGGTCGCTTTATGCTCTTTAAACAAATCGGAATTATCCGTAATTATTGTAACATGGCTGCGGTGTATGCTTTTGAACATTTCATTTAAATCATCAATGCTAATCGGAAAAATATCCTCGTTGTCAGGGTCAATACCATGTATTAAACCCTCCTCCACGCGCTCAAAAATTGTGCAGTGAAATCCATCACCAAAACGCTCACGGCAACTTAAAAGCACAGAAAAATTGCCGTCGCTCGCAAAAGAAAGGAAATCGCCTAAATTTACCGGCTTAACACTGCAAGCGGAAAGAGCGGAGTTTTTGTTTATATCGCTTACAAATGCCGTCATGTTTATTATTCCGTCGTCCAACAGGTTTCCTGCTTTTGCAATATCGCAAAATATATCTTCCTGCGATTTTGTAATGCCATGATTGGCGTAAATCATTGACAGGCACGCTATACCACACCAGTTGTTGCGGTGGATATATTGGTATTTATAGGCCATGGCTTTTCTCCCTTAACGATTTTTACAGTCCTATGTTTTCCTTGCTGCCCATGTAATTGCCCGCGTTTGGGAAGTCATTTTCCAGAATGCTCACAAATTTTTCGGAAAATCCTAATGCAGTTAGCTCGTGGAAGGCGGCAAATTTAACGTCGCTTATCGGGTTTTCATCGAACTCGTTGGTGGGTAGGGTTATTTCGCCGCTTACCCTGCGCAGCAAAAAGGTTATGTGCAAAATAGACGGGGTGCTGTCGGTTTTGTCGCACAGGTATAGCAGTTTTTCGATTTTTGTTTTTAGGCCTGTTTCTTCGTATAGCTCGCGTGTTATTGCGTCTTCAAGTTGCTCGCCTGCTTCTGCTCTGCCGCCGGGTAGCGACCATTCTCTGGTGGGGCTTATTTTCTGCTTTACCAGTAGGATTTTTTTGTTTTCTATCAGTATGCCTGTTACCCTTACTTGGAAGCTGTATTTGTCCAAAATGCACCCCTACCAAATCGTGTTAACGTCGTACTTTAGGATGTTATTCATCACATGTAATCCTCAAATTCTTCCATAGGCTCAAACCAGTCGTGGTCGTCGGCTTCGTGGATTTGGCCTTTCATGCAGCCGAATTGAGGTGCTTTTCTCGTCGGACGTTCTGCCGATAAATCAAACGGAATACCTTTCTTGCGTATGGCTTGGCGCAAAAAGATATTTATTGCGGTTGTCATATCTAGCCCCAGTGCCGAAAACACATCCTGTGCCTGTGATTTTACATCGCTGTCTACGCGGATATTAATATTTGTGGTGGTTGCTACCATAAGTAACACCGTCCTTTCTGGCAAGACGAAAATATCACATTATGCGCACAGTGGCAACATTTTTTATTTGGAGCCAAACCGCTGTTTAAATATCTCCGGCGACATCAGCGCATCGGCGTTTTTATTAATCTCCTCAATGCTCCAGTCCCACCATTTTACGCGCAGCAAAATTTCAATCATGTCGGGTGGGAAGCGATACCGCTTTATCTTAGCGGGTACGCCCGTGACTATGGCATATGGCGGTACGTCCTCCAGTACCACTGCTCCCGAGCCTATTATCGCACCGTCGCCTATACTCGTTACCTTAGACGCGTTTATGAATGCGTTTACGCCGATATATACGTCGTTTCCGATGGTTATGCGTTTTTTGCCGTGAGCGTAGGGGTGGCGCGGGTCTTTGCGGATTTTTTCTTGGAATAACGCCTTGTTTTCGGGCGTGAAAAAGCTTTCTATGTCGTCGTTGGTAAAAACCATGTCTAACTGGTGGTTTACGCCCATATCTGCGGTTTCGTTGATGGACGTAAAGTGGCCTATGCTTTCAATGTACCCATTTTCGCAGCTGCCGACTATGCCATCACCAAAATATGTTTGTCTGCCGATTTTTACACCGTTACACTCCCATTCAAATGGTAACTCCCCGCCATAATCTTCAAATATAAGAAAATCATCAACATGCTGAAATGAATCGTTTTGTTCATCCTCAAAAAAATCATCTATATCATTTTCTGTTATCGCAACCAGATAATGCTTAACAGGGTCAACCTTATCTGCTGCATGAAATTTATAAGATTTCAATGCGCGAAGTAATGAACGTGTAGGATTGCCCCAAACGGCGATTTCTCGTCCGTTTAGGTATTTTTCCAAAACTTGCTCAAGTCTGGTTTTCATATCTCACCTCTCAACGATTTTTGCATAACATATTTGCCGTCTTTTTCTGCATGTATGCTAAACCCGCATTTTTCGTGCATCGTTAAATGCCCCCAGCAAAGAGCGTCCGGGAAGCTTTCGTAATCGACCATTGCAGGAGCTTCGATAAAATTAAAGCCATCGGCGGCCGCGTCTTTGCAAGCAAACTCCAGCAATTTAGTGGCGACGCCCATTCTTCTCATTTTTGGCGCAATCGCGAAGCAAAAAATAAATTTAATTTTTGCTCCCGCATGGCACTCATCTACGGGAACACCTGCCGCAGAGCGCAAATAATTCATAGCTTCTTGGCAAGCATCTTTGGTGTTGGCATTGCACCAGCCTACGACTTCTTCTCCGGAATAGGCAAGATAGCCCTGCAAACTACCGTCACAAACACGTTTGATACCCTGTAGCCTTCTTTCTTCTTCCGACGGATACCAATACTCGCCCCCGCTATGGTAAACACTGTCACGGCAATAGGACAGACAATAGCACTTTTCTCCGTTGCCGCTGTCATTATGGGGTGTTTTGTCAAAAAAATTTGCATACTCTTCCACCAGCTCTGGGGTTAATTTCTTAATCTCCATTGCTTTATCCTCCGTATAATAAATTTTTAACCGCCGCTTTTTTATCCTTGCCACGCATTAAGCTTTCGCCGATTAGTACCGCATGTGCTCCGATTTCACGCAGTCGCCGCACATCCTCGGCGGTGGAAATCCCACTTTCGCTAATAAAAAGCACATCGCTTGGCACAAACTTTTTTAGCTGCTCGGATAGCGTGATATCTACCTCAAATGTCCGTAAATCGCGGTTATTTACCCCTATTACACGCGCCCCTGCCGCTACCGCCATTTTTACCTCATCCTCGTCGTGAGCTTCCACCAGCGCGGAAAGGCCGATTTTATGAGCAATTTTTGTATACTCCACCAGCGTTTTTTCGTCCAAAATTGCACATATCAGTAGCACCGCGCTTGCGCCCAGCAATTTTGCTTCGTATATCATGTACTCGTCTACGGTAAAATCCTTTCGTAAAAGCGGGATTTTTGCTTCTTCTGCGATGTTTTTCAAAAAGTCGTCATGCCCCTTAAACCAAAACGGCTCGGTAAGCACACTTATCGCCGCCGCACCCGCCGCCTCATACTCGCGGGCAATCTCCATATACGGAAAATGCGCCGCAATCACTCCCTTAGACGGCGACGCCTTTTTTACTTCGCAAATAAAGCTTATTTCCTTGCCCGCCAACGCCTCCTCAAACGGAAACGCGTACGGCAGCTTTGTAAACCCCGATTCGGCGGCTTCTATGGTCGCCATTAGCTTTTCTTGCGGTAGGATTTTCTTTTGTGCCGCCACACGCTCTTTTGTACGCTCTGCGATTTCCGACAAGATATTTCTACTCATTAGAACACCTCACAAAGTCTTGTAATTTGCGGCTTGCCAAGCTTTTATCCAAAACATCTACCGCCGCTTGCACCGCCGCCTCTATGCTCTCGTACTTACCGGTAACATACATCGCCGCCGCTGCATTCAAAACCGCCGCGTCTCGCTTTGGGCTTTTTTCGCCTTCCAGTATCGCTCGCAGTATCGCAGCGTTTTCGGCAGGGCCGCCGCCTTGCAAATCATTCTTGTCGCAACGCGTAAACCCAAACTGCTCCGGCGTAATAGTATACGAACGCACCCAGCCATCCTTTACCTCACACACAAATGTAGGCGCAGACAGCGACACCTCATCCAACCCATCCTCGCCATGCACCACCATAGCACTCCGCACACCCAGATTGCAAAGCACCTGCGCAAGCGGCTCCACAAGCTCACGGTCGTACACACCCATCAATTCCATCTTAGCACCCGCAGGGTTTGTAAGCGGCCCAAGAATATTAAACACAGTACGTATCCCAAGCTCTCTCCGCACAGGCGCGACATATTTCATAGCGATATGATAATTCTGCGCAAATAAAAAGCAAATCCCAATCTCACCAAGCAACCACGCACTCTTCTCCGGCGAAATATTAATATTAACCCCCAAAGCCTCCAAAACATCCGCCGCACCACACTTACTGGACGCACTCCGATTACCATGCTTAGCCACAGGCACACCCGCCGCCGCCGTAATAATAGCCGCCGCCGTAGAAATATTAAACGTATTAGAATGGTCGCCACCCGTCCCCACAATCTCCAGCGCATCAATATCATGCAAAAGCCGCACACAATGCGCCCTCATCCCCGCAGCAGAAGCAGTAATCTCCGTAGTCGTCTCCCCCTTCAACGAAAGCGCAGTCAAATAAGCACTCATCTGCACCTGCGAAGCCTCACCACCCATAATCTCATGCATAACACCCTCAGCCATCTCATAACTCAAATCCTGTTTTTTAGACAACTCAATAATTGCTTCTTTAATCATTAATATCACTCCTTTTTTTTAACCGTGGGGCTTTGCCCCACACCCCACACGCTTTTTGAAAAAAGCGTGGCAAAAACTTTGGCATTAACCGCACGTGTACACGTGCGGTTTGTTAAAATTTGGGTCAAGCCTTTTTAAAGGCTTGCAGGGGTCTTGGGGACAGCGTCCCCAAGGTCTTATCTTTTAAAATAGCCCTTGTGATATCCACATGGGTATGGCTATAAACATTGCGACCATGCAGGCGGTGAAGTAGAGTATGCCGTAGGTGCGTTGGTGTTTGTGTGTCCATGCTCGGTCTTCTGCGATGGAGCGGCTCATTACTGCCCACATGTTTTGGTAGGCGAGAAAGAACGCGCTGCCTGCGAGGATAAAAATGGCAATCCAGACTAGGGGGTTAATGTTGTAGGCTTCGTAGATTCCGGGTAGGATGGGGGCCATTATGGAGATTGTGGGTAAAAACATGGCTACGTCTACGAGGCTCCACAGAAACATAAAGGCCATAACGGAGAAGACAAAAATCCAGGGGTTGCCGGCTACGGGCGAAAGTGCGGGTACTACGATTCCGGAGAGCCAATCGGAGATGCCTGTGACGTTAAAAATGGGGCCTAGTGAGAATGCCATGGCTATGAAGATGACTAGATTCCAGTTGGCGGCGGAATTGAAATCTTTGGTTTCGAGTACGCCAAAAACGAAGAAGGCAATCATGGCGGCAATGCAAACGATGGCGGTAGAAAGCCCGTGCATACTGTAGGTTAGGGAAAGTATGAAAACCAGGATTAGGATTGTTGCGGAGACGATTTCGGCGCGGCTCATTTTTTTTAGGGGCTGTGATTTTACTGCTTCGAAGTTTTCTTTGGAGATAGCGTCTTCGGGCTTTAGGAATAGAAGACCGCCTGCGACCAGTAGAATCGTAGCGATGATAACGGGTACAAGCAAGACGCTGAGCCAGTCTTCGAATGTAACGATAATCCCCGCGCTGTACATTTGTCCCTGAATGAAGGGACCCCAAATAACTCCAGTAAGCCACCCCGACCCCGGAATCAAAGCCATGGCAAAGGCGGTAAGCAAAATGAGAGAGTTGCCTCGCGAGCCTTTTTCCAGTTTAAAAATTTCGCAGCATTGTACGGCAATCGGGAGCATTATGGCGATTCGGACAGTGGTGGCAGGTGTAAGAATGGAAAGTAAAATTCCGATAGGAACCCAAGCAAAAATAATACTTAAATAAGAAGGCCGACAAAGCCGAATAACTCCCATGGCCACTCGTTTGCCAAGCTCCGTTTTTTGCAAGGTGTACCCAAAGAAAAAAGCGGGAACGAGTGTCCAAAGCGCGGTTTGCGTAAACCCGGAAAAAATAACTGTCGGTTGCAAGCCGACCACCAGTCCCGCCAAAGCCAAAACCAGCCCACCGATGGCATAGGTTAGCTTAAAGGGCTTAAAAATCCAAATGCAAAGCGCGAGAATCACCGCACCCAGCATAATATGCGCTCCACCATCCAACTCGCCAATCGGCCTAAACAGCATTACATAAGCCGCCAACAAAGCCATCACAATACTACCAATCATCTTAAAACCTCCGTTTATGTGCAATAAAAAAGTCCTCGGCAAAGCAAAATATGCTTTACCAAGGACGAATTAGTAATAATCCGCGGTGCCACCTTGATTCATGGCAAAAACGCCATGCACTTAGCGGAGCGCAAACACGCTCCCGGTAGAGTCGAGCGCACTTCGCTCAACATTAACGTATACCCACACGTCATGGCATTTGACCATGCCCTCAGCGGCCCATTTGACGGTTCGCATTTCTACCCAAGTCTCAGCAATCTCGGATTCTCTGTAAAGCGCGTACACCGTTTTTACTTCCGCTTCATCGGTTATGCGGTAATTCAAACATAGCAAAAATAAATTGTCAATATTTTTCTTGCAGAAAATTTGCAAGAGTGGTAGAATGCGATACCGAGGCATATGAGGAGGCGCACTAAATGAGCGAGCTTTTACCAAAAAACCAAGATAATTATGACGAGTCAGACCAATCTTTTGAAGCCATGCTGGACGAATCACTGACGTCCCTGCGCAATGGGGCAATAGTAAAGGGTACGATTGTTCGCGTTACGCCTACAGAGATTATTGTGGACCTTGGTTACAAATCCGACGGAATTATTACAAAATCCGAGTTTATAGAAGATTCATCCGCCGTACTTACAGAAATAGCAAAGCCCGGTGACGTGGTAGAGGTATTCGTTATCCGCGTAAACGACGGTGACGGAAACGTACTCGTTTCCAAAAAAAAGGTGGACAACCAGCAAAATTACAAGGTACTGGAGCAGGCCTTCGAAGACAAAACCCCACTTCCCGGCAAAATTACGGAAAAAGTAAATGGCGGGCTAATAGCCAGTATCTTGGGTTGCCGCGCATTTGTGCCGGCGTCGCAGGTATCTTCCCGTTTCGAGAAAGACTTGGAATCCTTCAAGGGTAAAGAATTTAACTTCAATATAATAGAATTCGACCGTTCGAAAAGGCGCATAGTGGCAGGCCGCAGAGAACTCGCCGCCAAAGAAGCCGCAGAAAAACGCACCGAAGTGTTTAGCAAAATAGAAGTAGGCAAAACTATAGAAGGCGTAGTAAGCCGCCTCGTAGATTTTGGAGCATTCGTAGACTTGGGCGGCGTAGACGGCCTAATCCACGTATCCGAAGTCTCTTGGAAGCGCGTGCGCAAGCCATCCGACGTACTAAACATCGGAGACAAGGTAATAGCCACAGTAATAAACGCCGACCCGGAAAAAGGCAAAATATCCCTATCCCTCAAAGACATAGCCTCAAACCCATGGAACGGCATAACAGAAAAATACCCCATAGGCGAAATAGTAGAAGGCACGGTAGCACGCTTGGCACAATTTGGCGCATTCGTCACCCTCGAAGACGGCATAGACGGCTTGGTACACATATCCCAAATAGCCGACCGCCGCATAAACAAGCCCGACGAAGAGCTATCCGCCGGCCAAGTTATCCAAGTAAAAGTAATGGACATAGACTTGGAAAACCAAAAAATCAGCCTCTCAAAACGCGAGGCCGACTATATCCTAAACCCACCCCCCGCAGAGGAGCCTGAAGAAGTAGTAGAAACTCCCGCTGCGGAAGAAAAAATAGAAGCACCCGTAAAAAAACCAAAAGCAAAAAAAGCAGCAAGTGTCGAGCAAACTGCGCTCGACCATGAAGAAACACCCGAAGAAACAACACCCGAAGAAACAGTAGAGTAAGCCGGACAGCCGCACACCAAAAGCGTCGAGCAGAATATGCTCGACCTTTGTGTGAGGAAAGTCCGGGCACCAAAGGGCAGAATGCCGGGTAACACCCGGCGGGGGCGACCCCAGGGACAGTGCAACAGAAATAAACTACCGGGCAAAACAACCCGGAAAAGTTGGAAAGGTGCGGTAAGAGCGCACCGAGGCGCGGGCGACCGCGTTTGCTATGTAAACCCCATTCGGTGCAAGACCAAATGTAGCAGTCGCTTTGTGCGACAAGGGCTGCCCGCCCCGCTAAGGTAGTGTCGCAACGTCGCGCAATGCGCGACACAGCCGAGTGGCAACGCTCGACGCAGATAGATGGTTGTCCAAGACAGAACCCGGCTTACAGGCTTGCTCAAACTTTCTTATATAATCGACCAAATGGAGATGTACTCAAGTGGCCGAAGAGGTGCCCCTGCTAAGGGCATAGGTCGGGAAACCGGCGCGGAGGTTCAAATCCTCTCATCTCCGATTCATATTCTACTCCCGATATTTGAGAATAGAATATTCAATGAATGTCAGACTGATGACAAACCCCTCAAGTCCAAAAAACCACAACGCAATAATGCGGGTTTGTGGGGGTGATTTTCTCTGAAAAGAGGCTTTGTCTGCACTCTGAATAAATAGTTCTTTTATAATGAAAATTTATTTTGTGCTTAACTTTTTGTTCATTTTTTCTATTGACAAAACAAATGCTAGCTGTATAGTGTATGAAATCCTTGTGCAGTTACATATTTTGTGAGTATATTCTGTTTCATTGGGTTAGATGAAAGGGGTTGAATGGTGATGGCACAGAAGTTAGCCCCTGAGGAACTGGCATGGTTCGCAAATGGATTTATGCCGGATTATTGTCGTGTGTGTATAGCCATCGAAAATTTTTCGGGGAGTCGTTGTCGCGAGTTTCATGAAGGTTTTTGGGATTACTTTTCAGCATTTCTAAAAGATAGGGAAGGTTTTGATGCTCAAGGGGCATTGGAACATCTTTTCTCTAGTTTCCATACTATGTTGCAAAAGCATATTCCCGACTTGAATAGCTTGAGTGATGAGTATGTGTTACTATCTACACGGCCATCGACGGGGGATGAATGTGCGAGACAGTTGGAACTTTTCCGTAAATTGGAAGAGAAGGAGGCAAGAAATGGAAGAATTAGTTAGGGAGTTCAATGATTTTGAACGTAGTGCGCGTGAAACTAAAATGCGTACGGGCTTTGTTTCGCATTTTACACACGGGCCGCTTGGCGTAGCTGATGGTTCACCATTAGGTGGGTTTATTGAACCTCCTGAGCAAATTGAGATTATTGGATTCTCCGCAGATTAGGTTATGAACTGATGCAAGTTAATGTGAGGTTGCTTGGTTATGCTTTTAGAATCATACCAACAGCGGCTTTGTTAAATTTATGCAGAAAAGGACAGATGGACGAAATGACGGTGCAGACACTGAAGAAAGATGGCATAAAAAAAATGTGGGCGGTTGCAGCAGAAGCCATTTTTGCTACATCGGAGTTATCAAGGGGTGCTACTGCGTGGGCTGAGTTATTCCAGATTTCGGGCTTGCATCCATCTCTCGGTAATAACTTAAAAGACGCAATCGTTCACTTCCGAAAACTTGATAGTTCCTATCAAAAAATAAACTACTTACAAATAGATGATATTAATGACGATAACATATCTGCACTTACTCAATTCGAGTTATTGTCAGAACATCTAACAAGGGGAATAATTGACACATATGTGGATTTGCTCCAACGTGCAGGTTGCTTTTATGATACCATGATGCGCTGTGTACAATATGACATCAAGAATGGAAGACTTACTAATGGAGATGACATTTTTCATATGATGCGAAAGGCTATGCATTTATGTAGAAATGAAATTCTTTCGTTGCGGAGGGATAAGTTTAACTTATTTCGCCTCGCCAATTGGAAAACATCCGATGAGACATTAAGTGTAGATAGTTCCTTTTTATTCCGTGTAAGAATCATTCATAAAAGCATTAATCAAACGTACACGGATGTGTACAATCGTTTTGATTCATCCAATCTTTTAGAAATGTATCACACTGTATTAAAGTCTTGTCGTCATAATGGTAGGTTATACCCAGTACAAAGGGGGGATAACTTGCAGAAGATTGCAGATAATGTTAATTGTGATATAGCTAAACTTCAGGTGTTAAACGATATAAATTTGGCTTATAATGTAAATTTTGATGAGCGATTTAGGTGGATAGTCTGTCCAAAATGAATGAGTTGGTTTTTTAAAAACACACAACAATCGCGCTACTTTAGTGAGCTAAGAAGATTAAAGCCAATTACACGTTATAGTGAAATGCATTGTATCAGAATGGGAGTAATGTATAAATACCTCTCATCTCCGATTCGTTAAGTCCTTGCAAGCAATGTGTTTGCAGGGGCTTTTTTCATGCCTTAATTGAATTTTAATGTGAAGGGTGCTATTATGGATTCATTGGTTAGGTGGTGTGTATTTTGTGTAAAAAAACAGTCAAGCTCCGCTACTCCATGCAGGGTCGGAAAATAAATAGGCAATTCGATTGCATGGAGTTGATATTAGTGAATTGCCCAAGTAAAAAAATTGTGTATTCAAAAAAATAAAAAAGCGGCTTGCTCCGCCTTGAAAAGAAAAAAGACAGTGGCAGAAAATCCGTACTACTGTCTTTTTTTGACAAAATTCGGTAAGATGAAGCCATGAGAGCAAAAAGATATGACGCTTTAATCAATCAAATAGTGGAAAAGTTCACAATCCGAAACTGCCAACAGAAGCAGAGCTGCTTAAAGTTCTGGAATCCGAAAAGGGGATGTAATGAAAATCCTGCGCAAAATTTTCACACGTATGAACGCCACCTTGCTGCTTCTGTTTTTGCAGCTTTTGGCGTTTGCTGTTTTTTCGCTTTGGCTGGTGCATACTTTTGTAGAGTTGTATTACATCGGTGTGTTTTTTAGCGTGCTTGTGTTTTCATTTGTACTTAAAAAGGATGAGGCCTCGGTTTATAAGATTACTTGGATTATTGTAATTTTGGTATTTTTGCCTGTCGGTGGCGTGTTTTACATGTTTTTCGGTAACAAGCGTCCGATTAAAAGAATCGCCGCACATGTACGCGAACACGCCCTGATTGCAAAGTTGCTGGACGAGGACGGAAATTTGCCTTTCATTAATCAGGTGCAATGTGGCCGCATGTACAGCCTTATGCAATATATCCGAAAATCATCCAGCTACCACGCGTACATCAATACCGAGACAAAGTATTACCCCATGGGCGAGTTGATGTTTGCGGATATTTTGGCGGAAATTAATAAGGCAGAAAAATTTATTTTTATCGAATTTTTTATTATAAAATCAGGCAAAATGTGGGACACCTTACTCGGCGCACTGGAAAAAAAGGCCGACGATGGCGTGGAAGTACGGCTTATCGTAGACCATCTTGGCTCGCATAAATTATTTACGCGGCGATATATAAAAACTTTGCGTGCTAAAAAAATCCGTGTGCTTAGGTTTAATCCCATGGTTCCGGTGCTTCTTTTGTTTATGAACAATCGCGACCACCGTAAGGTTATTGTAATTGACGGGAAGGCAGCGTTCACGGGCGGCATAAATATCGGAGACGAGTATATCAACGAGGAAAAACGCTTTGGAGTGTGGAAGGATACGGGCGTACGACTGCGCGGCGACGCGGTGTGGAGTTTTTCGCTTATGTTTATCGAGATGTGGGATACTTTCTGCAAAAAAGACGAGCGTATCAATGATTACGAAAGCTACAAATCCGACATGGTGGAAAAACCCGGTGCAGACGGGTTTATCATACCCTACGGCGATACCCCGCTGGACAACGAACAACTCGGTGAAAACATATATGTAGATATCCTCACACAAGCCAAGGAATACGCATATATCTTTACGCCGTATTTGATAATCAGCGAAAAGCTAATCTCTGCGTTGCAGCTTGCGGCAAAGCGCGGTGTGGATGTGCGGATTATCACGCCGGGGATTCCCGACAAAAAGCCGGTTTATCGCCTTACACGCTCGTATTATCGCTACATGCTGGAGGCGGGTGTGAAGGTGTACGAATACGCGCCGGGGTTTCTGCACGCAAAAGGTATCGTCAGCGACGACGAAACCGCAGTGGTGGGGACGATTAACTTCGACTATCGCAGCCTATATTTGCATTTTGAATGCGCTGTGCTTATGTATAAGGCCAGTATTATAAAGGATATCCGCGACGACGCGCTTCTTGCGGTAGAGCAAGGGCGCGAGGTTAAGCTTGGGGATACAAAATGGCGGCTCGGTACGGATTTGCTGGACGCTGTGCTGCATCTTTTCGCGCCGCTGATGTAGTATCACTCTTGACTATCGAGGTCGTCCTCAAAAAGCGCGGCTTCTTCCAGTGATAGTGTGCGGCGCAGATGGTAGGCTGTGGAGATGTCTATTTCGCCGCTTGTTACGAGAGTTTCTATTTGGTGCTTTTGTATTTGGATTGCTATAAACTCTAGGTGGTATTTGTCGTATATCTTCATGCTTAGCAGGGATTTTATGTTGTTATGCTCCAGACCCAGTACGGCCTTTAGACTTTTGCCGGAGGTTTCTTTTATGTTTAGGGTGGCTTCTCCGCTTTGCAGGTATTCGAAGTAGGAAAGCAGAAGCGCGGAGGTTTCATCATTTTGACCTTCGGCTTGGATTAGCTTTATTGCGGAGGCTGTTACTTTTTTTAGGGCATCGTTTTCTGTTGGGGTGGCTTCTTGTGCTATTTTTGGCAGGGCGATATTTGCTATTATTATGGTTAGCACTATTACGCCGCTGCTTATGAAAAGCACCAAATCACGGGCAGGGAAGGCCTCGCCTGTGGCTATCGTAAGCGGTATGGCAAGGCAAACAGCCAGCGTAAGTGCGCCGCGTACACCCGCGAAGGCAAGCGTAAGCGCGTTTTTGCTGCCCACCAAAAAAAACGAGTACATAAAACGGATAATCCAAAAAATTAAAGTGACGGCGGCGACATATGCCAGCCCCATTAGAGGGTTAAAATCACTTGTTGTCGCACCCATAAAAATGTCGGAGACCAGCATTCCAAGCATTATAAACACAAGGCCGTTTAAGATAAAGACCATGACCTCCCATGTCCCCTCTGAGCTAAAGCGGATTTGGGCTTCGTCGGCGTCCATTAGGCGGGGGGCCAGGCGTTTGTGGATGATTCCGCATACTACTACTGCCAGGATTCCCGATACGCCTATTCTTTCCGAGAATATAAACACCAAAAACGGCGTGATTATTTGCAACAGGGTGTAGATGTTTAGCTCCTCAATGTTGATACGTTTTAAAAATTTCATCAAAAAATGCACGGTAGCTGCGCCGGCTGCTCCCGCTGCGATTCCGCCGAGTGCCACAAATGCAAAGCCCGCAGCCACGTCGCCTATGTTAAAAATCCCGCTAATCGCGGCGATTAGCGCGAAGTTATATGCCACAAGTCCGCTTGCGTCGTTAAATAGTGACTCCCCCTCTATTAGCGACTTTATCTTCTCGGGAAGATGAAGCTTATCCGTGATTGCCTTTACGGTAACGGCGTCCGTAGGCGAAAGCACCGCCGCAAGCGCGAACGAAATCCCGAGAGGGATTTCGCTAATCAGGAAATAAATTAAAAACCCGCCCACTACCGTATTAACAAGCACAAGTCCGATAACAAGCAGAAGCAGCGGTTTTTTTAGCGCGTTAAGCTCGCGGATTTTAAATTTTTGCCCGTCCGCAAACAAAATAGGAGCGATAAAAACAAGCATAAAAATTTCCGTTTCTATCTCGAAGGAAATCGGCAAAAAAGCCGCCGCCGTACCCAGCGCGATTTGCACCAGCGGCATGGAAATTTTCCGGAAGAAAACATGAACAATGTAAGATAAAAACACCAACGCCAGCATTATAAGTATGATTTCTATGGTAAGCATAACCTCACTCCTCGAGGATAGTATACTCAAACCGACCCATAGGTAAAGCAAAAACTTGTATATTTACGTTGTTTTTTGTACGAATATCGCCGTGCCGTAAAAAAACTACCTCGTACGGAAGGCTTAGCTGCGAAAACGCCTCGTTCATAAGTGAGAGGGTTACGCCCTCGGCGTGGGCGGGTAGATATATTGTTTGGAAGCGCGGCAGGATTTGTGCGAGGCGGGCTGTGTCGTTTGGGTGCGGCGGGGTGGTTAGCAAAAGCGAGGCACGGCGGGTTGCGTATTTGTCGAGATATTGCACGAGCAGGCCTTCGCCGCCGTGGGGCGCGCCAATTACCAAGGTATCTGCGCCTCGGCGTATTACGGTGTAGTTTTCAAATTCCGTTAATTGCATTTGCGGTGGGTTAAGATGAATGAACACCGCAACAACCAGCAGCGCGATACTCACGGCAAAATAGCGCAGCCGTTTTTTTAATTCTTCTCCAAAGCCGTGGAAGGCGTATGCAAACGTACACAGCACCGCCACACCAAGCGCGGATACCACCACGCTTCCGCCGCCCGTAAGTACCATCGCAAACGGCAGGCCGGAAAAAAACACCGCCGACGCTTCATAAAATTGCAAAACAAAATAAATCATACCGCCAAGCAAAAAAGCGGCGGGCATAAAAACCAGCCCAATCAAGCCCACCAAAATCCCCCCCACGAGGATAATTGTCACTGTAGGCGCGATTACAAGATTGCCAAGCACGCTATACAGCGGAATCTCATAAAAATGGTGGGCAAATATAATATATGTAGAAACCACCGCAGCCGTTCCAAAGGCAAGCTCTTTTCTTAGCCTTGCGGGGCAACGAAGCATAATAAACAACCGCTCGACAGGCGCGGTAAGCGTGCCGATTCCAAAAACCGCACCAAAGGACAACTGAAAGCCCACATTAAAAAGGAAAAGCGGCTCATACAAAAGCAAAGCCACCCCCGCCAGCGACACCGACGCAAGCAAATCATAATCGCGATAAAAAATCTTAGCTCCCACAAGCACACCGCCCATGGTGACTGCACGTACGGTAGCCACCGCCGCGCCCGTCATCAGGCAGTATGCAATCATCACGCCAAGTACGATAAAGCTTCCGCGCCGCTCGTTTACGATTACAAGCGACAGAAGCTTGTTTGCTGCCACCATTAAAACCGTAACATGCAAGCCCGATATGGAAAGTATATGAAAAATCCCCATCGTGCGGTATAAGTCTGCCAAATCCCTATCCATATCAAGGCGGTCGCCAAGCACCATGGACTTTATCACAGCCGATTCTCGCGGGGGAAGGATTTCGTCGTAGACGGCGGCCAGGCTGTCGCGGAATTCTCGCAGGAGTACAAGCGGCGTGCGGCGCACCTCACCGCGCTCTATTCTTTCCGGCCAAATTGTGGCGTCGATTTTTTGCGCACGAAAGTGTTGGAATTGATTAAAGCCCACGGGGTTTTCCCGATGGATAAGCGGAAGCAAATCTCCCGTAAGCGTAACCTGCTGCCCAAGCCGTACATGAGGCTGATGCGGCCTTATATACGCCATCACGCGCACCCTTTCTCCCGTGGAAGGGTGAGACCCGCGTACCACGGCGCGTTGATTTCCGCCCGCCGTGTACCCCGTATCCAGCACGGTTCCGTAAAAAACTACCCCTTCGATTACATCATATGTATGAGAAAAAACACTTTGCTCCACCCGCCACGCGCCCACTAAAAAGAACAGGGCAAAAATCGCAACCGGCTTATACCGATAAACCCGATAAAGCCCCGCACAAACAAACACCGCCGCAATAAACAAAGGCATGGCAAACCCCGCCATGCCCGCGACAATCCCCGCGATTAAAAACCCTAATGCCCAAATAATGGGTCTATTCATATTCATAGTCTATGGGCGGTACAAAGCCCATCATTACTGTTTCGTCCATGGTAAAGCCGAGGTTAAAGTCGCTTACGCCATGGAAATCATACACCCGCTCCGAGTCTATCAAAAAGAAAACACGGTTGTAGGCAGGGTTATTTGCCAGCACGGTATGCGCTACGGATTTTATCATCAACAAGGCCTGGTGCGAAGACAGTCCGGTAAAATTTCTATGAAACTCCGCAGAAAAATCCACATATATACCCGGGTTTTGCGGTGCTATCAAAACGCTGCGCACCTGTGTCTCCGGGGGAATAAGCGGCATTATGCCCGGCTCGTTTTGCAGCTCTATCAGCCTTTCCAGCATGGGGGTGGTGCGCATGTGCTGGTCTACATCCGACATGTGGTAGTTTATCGAGATTAGCCCTTCGCCGCTTTCGTCCACAAAATAAAACCTAAAATCCTCGCCCATACGTTGCGCAGGCGAAATCATGGGGTTGTTTGCAATGGTCTCCGCCGTTTGCGTCATATCGCCTGCGGGCAGGCGGAAAATCACACCTTCAATCGGCAAGCCGCTTACGGTAAGCGTAAACGCCGAGCGAAACAAGGCTTCCTCCACAGGCGTCATTTCATAGTATAAATCCGAAAACCACGCATTCAGAAAGCCTTCTTCGTTTACATAAATATCCGTCAAAAACTCGCGCATGGAAATACGGTCGTTTCCGCCCGGCCACAGCCGTGTCAACGACGCCTCGCGTGGCCCGTTCGCCAAATACCGCAGCACCACATCCAACTGCGCATAAATATCACCCTGCGGCATTTCCCTAAGCTCCGGCTCCAGCCGCCCCTGTGACGCATTAAAAAAGTACACAGGCAAACGACCCGCCCCGTACTCAAAATTGCGGCTTAGAAAAAACCCCAACACAATAGTAAGCAGAATAAACCCCACCGCCGCCGAAATTATAATTACATTTTTTTTACTCAAAATTTTCACATTAACTCATCCTTATCGGGATTCTGATAGAAAACAACGAGCCTTCGTCGGGGTTGGAGGTAAGCCTTATGCTACCGTTATGCAAAAGCACCGTAGCCCGCGAAATCGCAAGACCCAGACCCGTACCGCCCGTATCGCGGTCGCGGGTTTTGTCCACCCTGTAAAAGCGGTTAAAAATTTTATCCTGTTCTTCTTCGGGGATACCTATGCCCGTATCCTGTATCGTAATATGCACATTTTGATGGTCGCTGTCTACTACAACTTTTACCGTTCCGCCCCCGGGGGTATATTTTATGCCATTCTCGACAATATTTGAGATAGCGAGTGCCAGCTTTATTTCGTCGGCGTCTATTTGTACTTGGCGTACTTCTTCGTACAGAAGGATTACTTTTTTCTGCTCGGCCAGGGGTGCAAGGCGTTTTAAGATGTCTTCCACCAGCTCGTTTATGTCGGTGAGTGCGATATTTAGGCTCTGCTCGCGTTGCTCCACTTTTACGAGGGCAAGCAAGTCCGTGGTGATGTTTACCATGCGATCCACCTCGTTGTTTATGTCCTGCATAAACTCGCGGGATACCTCCTCGGGTACGGATTCTTGGCTAAGAATACTTTCGCTAAGCACCTTGATGGCTGTGAGTGGGGTTTTTAGCTCATGGGATACATTGGAAACAAACTCCTCGCGGGTTTTGTCCACCTGCTCCAGTTTTTCCGTCATATCGTTAAACGTACGGGAAAGTATGGAATACTCGTCGCGGCTGGAAATCGGAATGCGCAAATTAAGCTGTCCCGCAGACATACGCTGTACCACACGCACAATCTGCCGTAAAGGTGCAATCAACCTATGCGACATAAACAAAACCAGCAGCCCCACCATCAGCCCCACCGCAAGCGAATACAAATAAAGCCGCGTGCGTATCTCCGCAAGGGAATTAAAAATATCATCGACGCTATCCACCAAAAGCACCGCGCCTACTTCTCCGCTGTAGTTATCTCGCGCACTTATCGCAATTTTAAGCACATATTCATCGCCGCGATACAAAATCGGCGGCACGCTTCTGCCGTTTAGTACCTCCAGCACCTCACGCTGCAAAAGCGTCTGCCCCACCAGAGAATCATCCATAGAGCGGTTTGTATCATCCACCACACGCGCAGAAGGGTCTACCACGATAAACCGCGCACCCGTCTGCCCCTGATGGATGTTAACTCGCTGCCTAAGCTGGGACAAAGGAGCCGCCCGCTGCAAGCCCTCAAACGTAAACCCCGCAACAACATCGCTTACCACAATGGCACGCGGCCCAATTTCGCTAATCCTGTCGTTTAAAAAATACTCCTGAATAAAAGCCATTATCGTAACATTAAAAATAAGCAGCGGCACAATGCTGAGAGCCACATAGCTCAAAGCCAGCCGCCACCTAATACTATGATACCAAGGCAATTTATCGGAAATAATAACCCACTCCCCATTTAGTATAAATATACTTCGGGTCGGACGGATTTTCTTCTATTTTTTCGCGCAGGCGGCGTACGTGGACGTCAACGGTGCGCACATCACCCGTGTTGTCCGCTCCCCATAGCTGAGAAAGCAACGCCTCGCGGGTATATACCTTGCCCACGTTTACCATCAAAAACTCAAGAAGGTCGTATTCTTTGGCGGTTAGGTAAATTTCTGCTTCCATTACAAAAACGCGGCGCGCTTGTGTGTCCATTTCTACGTCGCGGATTTTAATTTCATGGGTTTTTACCACGGGCTTTTCCCGTGCAGAGCGGCGCAATATCGCTTTTATACGCGCCTTTAGCTCCAGGATGTTAAACGGCTTTGTGATGTAGTCGTCCGCGCCGTATTCCAGCCCCATTATTTTGTCCATGTCGTCGCCCTTGGCTGTTACCATCACCACAGGGACCGCGCTAAACTCGCGGATTTGGCGGCATACGTCCGTGCCTTCGATTTTAGGGAGCATTACGTCAAGTATTATTAAGTCATACGTGTTGTCACGCGCCATTTGCAACGCTTCTTCGCCGTCATATGCCATGTCCACCTTCATGCCGTCTTGTTCCAAGCTGAACTTAATACCTTTTACGATATTTTTTTCATCATCGACTACCAAAATTTTAGCCATTTTTTTCACCTCATGAAAGGAAAATTCTTATGACAAATTCCAAGAAAATGTCCGCATTGCTTGCATTATATCTTTTAATGGCGCAAATTACCAGTGTTTATGCGGAAGAAATACAAATGCCGCCTGCGCCCGTATACACGGCGGGCGCAGTAATACTGATGGATGCCGCAACAGGGCTGGTTTTGTACGAGTACGAAGCAAATACGCAAATGTACCCGGCCAGCATAACAAAGGTAATGACAGCTCTTGTGGTGCTGGAGCATATCCACGACCTAACCGAGCGGGTAGAGTTTTGCGACTATTCCATATTTTCGTTTAATCGGCTTTCCAGTCATATTTCCATGGACGTTGGCGAAACCCTAAGCCTCTACGAAGCCCTCCACGCCCTAATGCTGGAATCCGCAAACGAAGTCTCCATAGCCCTGGCTCTGCACATAGCAGGCGGCGTAGACGAATTCACCGACCTAATGAATCGTCGCGCAGCCTCCCTGGGCGCGACAAACACAAGCTTTGTAAACCCAAGCGGCCTACCCGCCCGAAACCATGTAACAACAGCCTACGACATGGCATTAATCATGCGAGAAGCCATACGCAACCCAACCTTTCGCGACCTGATATCCACGGTACGCTTCGACATACCTCCTACAGAGCGACAACTGGAGACACGACACTTGTTAAACACAAACCAGCAAATCCGCCCATCGGTATTTTTTAACCCCTACGTAGTAGGCGGAAAAACAGGATGGACAACCCCTGCAGGCAACACCCTAGCGACCTACGCCGCAAACGAAAACCGCCGCCTGATAACGATAGTGCTGCAAGGAGACGGAAGCCGCACCTACGACGACACCACAGCCTTGTTAAACTTCGGCTTTGCCCTGCCCATGGAAAGCGTAGCGGTATTCGACTCCGCGACATACTCCCTATCCGTGCCGGTAATGCAAGAAATCGGCGGCAACACCACAGAAATAGGCCGAGTGCGTCTGGCCTCCGATACCGACCTAAGCTTTGAGCTACCCATGGATTGGTCAAACTCGTGGCTACGCTACGAGCTATCCGTCCCCGAGACCCTGACAGCCCCCGTATACGAAAGTACCGCCGTAGGCCGCGTGGCGGTATATGTACAAAATATCCGAGTAGGCGAAGTCCCCCTTTTCGCCCAAGAATCCGTGCTGGCCTACACTCCACCAACCTACGACCCCGAAGCCACCCCCGCGACTGCCCTATACAAATACTACCACGCCGAAAAGACCCCGTTTAATATCTTCACGGGACGTCTCGCCTTCTTAAACAATGAATATGTACTAACTCTGGCCGTGCCGCTTGTACTTTCTCTTGCGTCGCTGCTCTTCGCGCTGGTGGCGGTACTCACACGAAACCGCCGCCGCATACGCCGCGTTCTGCGCGATAATCGTTCTAAGTATTCCCGTTATCCTCATTATAGGTATAAATGATAAACACATTTGCCTCCTCGTCAAAATAAAACGAGTAACCCATCCGCTCCAAAGCAGGCGCGAGTGGCAGCATAACCGCACCGTCCCCGATTATATTAATATCCTCCTCGGAAAAAATAAAAGTATTAATCCCGTCACTCACCATAGCCGTCTCAGAAAGGCTATCCCAGTTAACCCGATACCCCAAGGCCTCAAAAACCCCGCGCAAAGGCACATAAACCTGCTCGTTGATAAACGCCGGTGTACTGTTAAACATAACGGACACATCGTTAATAGCAATCACCAGCGGCGGTGGAGGCGGTGGCAAAGGCTCCGGCTCGGGTGCGGGTACATATTCTTCTACAAAATAGTCGTCATAAAGCATAGCGAGGTCGAGCAAAGCAGCCCCGGAAAACCTGTCTGCAATAGAAATAACTTCCGTCTCTTCGTAAACCTCTTCGTATGTGCCGCGTATAACGCGCAAGGCTATCAGTGCGCCGATACCAATGACGGCAACACAAATAAGCCCCAGCCCCCCGTATTTAATATACTTTGTAAACCTTGCAAATTTTTCGGGAATTTTAATCTTGGGCAAGTTGGGCATTTTTGGAAGTTTGTCTCGTAGGCCTTTTATTTTGTCCAACATATATACCACTCCAGTTAAATGTTTGTGTCATGTATATATCTCATAAGAAACGAATCCATCTGTGATATATCCAGCGGTTTGGAGGCGTAATCCGTAAAGCCGCCGCTTATATATTCTCCCGCTACGTCGCTGAAGGCGTTTGCGGTGAGGGCTATTATGGGGTGCGTGTAGCCCATTTCGCGGATGATTTTTGTGGCTTCCACTCCGTCCATCACGGGCATCATGTGGTCCATAAATATAATGTCGTACACTTCTCCGGATTTTATTTTTTCTACGGCGGCTATGCCGCTTTCCACCATGTCAACCTTTAGCTCGTATGGCTCAAGAAAACCTTCTGCGACGTACAGGTTTGCCTCCACGTCGTCCACTACAAGCACACGCCCGTAGGGCATTGGCTTTGGCTCCAGCTTGGATAATTTTTTAAAGGGCTTGTGTATATCCTTTAAGCTTTCCAAGTTTCTGACCGTTTCTGCACCAATTGTCATCATGCCGCCCCGTTTTTGGGGCAGTCGCACCGTAAATGTGCTGCCCACACCGAGCGTGCTTTCCACAGAAACACTGCCGCCCATCGTTCCTATAAGATGATACGCGATGTTTAGGCCAAGCCCCGTGCCTTCGATTGTGCGGTTTGCAGTCAAATTAAAACGCGAAAACTCACCACTAAGGCCGTCGATTTGCTCCTGTGTCATGCCCTGGCCTGTATCCGCCACTTTTATCACAATAAATACCGTATTGTTATCTTCCGTAGCTTCCATGCCAAAATCCAAGCGCACAGCACCCTCGGGCGTGTATTTAAACGCATTAGACAGGATATTGTTTAAAATTTGCTTAACCCTAAGCTCGTCCCCTACAAGCCTGGCGGGCAGATTTTTGTCAATATTTAATTTTAGCTCTATTTTTTTGTCACCGATGTATATATGATTTAGCTGCACCGTGCTGATAATCATACCCGCCGTATCGTAAGCCGCGGGTACAATCTCCATTTTGCCTGCCTCGATTTTTGTGAAGTCGAGGATGTCGTTTATGATGGCAAGCAGCATATTGGAAGACGAATAAATACGCAAAAACGCCTCTTCGGTCTCCTTGGGAAGCGTACCCTTTTGTAGCTGCGTCTCCGTGATACCCAGCACAGAATGCATGGGCGTACGGATTTCGTGGCTCATGCGGGCCAGAAAGCGGGTTTTTTCTTTATTGGCCAACTGCTCCGATACTACGGCTTCTTCCAGCTTGGCTCGCATTTGCATCTCTACGTCTTTCATTTCCAACATTAGTTGCCGCTCAGCTTCTTTTGTCTCAAGCAGCATTTGATGTTCGGTTTCTTTCATATCCAGCAACAAGCGGAGCCTTTCCAGCTCTAGGCGCATTGCCTCCATTTGGTCATTGTTTTGCATTACTCGCCCACCTTCACGACCTAGTTTTCGAATGAGATGTTTACATCAATCGTGCTGTCGTCAATCATCATTTGCAGGCAGAACACTTTTTCTGAGCTCATGGTTATTTCTATGTCGTCACCTTCTATGCAGGTGGGGGTGGATATTTTCATAAGTATCTTCATGGCAGCAAAAGCAGTCGCTGCATGGGCGGTTAACATGTTTGTTAACTCTCCCAATGCACTTTTTGACATTTCTGTTAACTTGTCTATATTGGTGACTTTTAGCATGGCGGCGGCTATTTTTTTCGCACTTTCGGTATCAAATACATATGCGACATTGCCCCTTAGCTCACCAACCATACCGACAATTATAATAACCCCTGACCCGGAAAAGGTCTTGTCTTTTGTCTGCAAGTCACCCTTGCGGATTTCCCTAAACCCCAACCGCGGCATTACAATGTTAAATGCCGCCATAAACGGGGATACGTTTTTTACGTCCATGCCTCTATCTCTCCCCTTTTAAATCCAACATTTATAAGCATTTTACCAAAAACTGTCTCTCCAATAGCAGTATATGTTGGATAGTTAAGAGGTGATATCCTCATATTTTCGCCGCTTAAAACCGAAGGCGGAGAAACACGAAGACCATAGGCCCTATTCCTCTTATTCAAGACAGAACATGCGTTACCTGCAACTATATTTGCAAATTCAGACATTGTTTCTACGATTTCCTCATTGCTTTTCGGCTCTCTTTTAAGGACGGTGGTGGTTAGTACATGGGCCGTGCTTTTTGAAATACTAACGAGCATTTTGCCCGGGAACTCTCCGATTATACCTATCATAATCGCTATGCCTTCTGCTGTGTATTCGGTTTCGCAGAGGTATTCTTCCTGATAGGTGATTAGAGTTTTTGTAAGGCGGTTTAAGCCGTCGCGCAGCGCGTCCTTAAATACCTCAAAATAGTCCGCCTTTAGCACGTTAAATAATTCTTCTGCCGACATTACGCGCTCTATCATCGCTATAAGGTCGCCCTCGTCCACCGGCTTTTGAATATAGCCCGATACACGATTGCGCTTTGCTTGGGATATGATTTCGTCATCCATCATTGAGCTAACCACTATTACACGGATATCCCTGTTAATAGCATGTACGGCACGTGTGCATTCCAAGCCGTCCGTACCCGGCATTGTCATATCCATCGTCACCAGGTCGGGCATGGTTTCTGTTATTACTTCTTTTACCTCTTCCAGTCCCCCGGCCGAGCCTACTACCTCATAGCCGTTTTGCTCCAGCATGTCGCTAATCAGCGCAATCGACAACGCAGAATCATCGACCACTACTATACGTACGTTTTTCATTTTTACTACTCCCCTTCTTGTATACATCCTGGTCGATGGGGGACTCGAACCCTCGGCTTCCACCATGTCAAGGTGACACTCTACCAGCTGAGTTAACCGACCGTAAATATCGTAACTTTTTGTGAAAAATTACGATGGTTTTTTACATTGTAGCATTTTAGTGCGTGCTTTGCAAAGAATTTGTGTTAAAATAGAAAACGCAAAAAGATGGGAATGAACTCGCATGAAAAAAGTAAAAATAACCGTGCTGAAAAAAGAATTTTATCCCGAGCTGGCCGATACTTATTTAACCGACGGAAAATCCGTAGGGGCATGTCCGATACTTGAGGTTGGAGATTCCTTTTTGTTTGAGGGGAGCGCGGTAATGCCGACGGGATTTTGTCCATGGGCGTGGATTGATATTTACAGGAGCGTAACTGCGATTTCTGCGGGTGCGACGTATATGCCGTGGAATAATAAGGAAAACATGCAGATAATATGCTGTACCGACGGCGTAAGGCCTGTGACTTTTTTAATAGAAGCCGTAAATGATGACGCATGAAATAATAGAAATAATCCCCAACAGCATAGCCGACGAGTTAGAAATCGCTCCCGGCGATATTTTATTACAAATCAACGGTAAAAAAATCCAAGATGTGCTGGACTATCATTTTTTTGTAAAAGAAGAATACATTACCATAGAAATCCAAAAGCCAAATGGCGAAATCTGGGAACTGGAAATAGAAAAAGACGCAGAAGAAGACCTTGGAATGGCCTTTAAACAACCCTTAATGTCCGAAACACGCCGCTGTGCAAACAATTGCATTTTTTGCTTTATCTCACAACAGCCCAAGGGTCTGCGCGAATCACTATATATAAAAGACGATGATATCCGCCTCTCCTTTTTACACGGCAACTACGTAACCCTAACAAACCTCTCCAACCAAGAAATCACCCGCATAGCCAACTACCATCTATCGCCGCTACGGATTTCCGTACACGCCGCCGACCTAACCATCCGCAAAAAAATGCTAAACAACCCCTCCGAAAACCTACACACAGCCCTCACCACCTTCGGCAATGCAGGCATAAAAATGCATTTCCAAATAGTCCTCTGCAAAGGCATAAACGATTTAGGCCATTTGGGCGAAACCATAACCTACCTAAAAGCCCTAAAAGGCGCAGAATCACTGGCCATAGTACCAGCAGGTCTCACCCGCCACCGCAACAACCTATACCCCCTACAGCCCTTTACCCCCGACGACGCAAAAAACATCATCACCCAAATACAAAATCACCCCAAAGGCTTTGTATTTGCGGCAGATGAGTGGTATATTATGGCTGGACAACCACTCCCCACATACGACCACTACGGCGATTTCCCACAACTGGATAACGGCGTGGGGATGGTACGACTTTTTGAACACGAGTTTTTGGAAGACCTTGGGGGCTTTGCCCCCAATCCCCCACACGCTTTTTTGAAAAAAAGCGTGGCAAAAAACTTTGACATTGGGATTATTACGGGGGCGGCGGCGGCAGGTTTTATGCGTGGCCTCGGTAGTGAGTTTGAGAGATGCTATCCGCATGTGCGGATTAATGTATATGCGATAAAAAATAATTTTTTTGGCGAAAATATTACTGTTAGCGGGTTGCTTACGGGGGAGGATATTATTGCGCAGTTAAAGGGGTGTGTTGTCGATGATGTGCTTTTTTTGCCGGAAAATGCATTCCGTGACGGCACGCAAACCATGCTCGACGGCACTACACTTTCCCAGCTTTCCACTGCTCTTTCCATCCCCATAAAAATCGGCAGCACACACGGAAACGAATTTTTAAACCAACTCTCTTCATACACAAAAAATTAAAGTTTTTTGGAAAGGGGGTTTGGGGGGAAACCTTTTGTTCACAAAAGGTTTCCCCCCAAGGTCTTCCATGAAAATACAATTATGCCTATCCCAAAACATCAACGCAACCCCGTATACCTTCAAAACGGGGGTACGGGTGTTTACCTTTGAGGAAGCCATGTACTATGTTTTTTATCATTGGCGCGAGTCGGTGGATGAGTTTTTGGGTGACAAGATAATTTCTTGGGTGGCGGAGATTGGACATTCTTATTTGGCTGCGAAGATGAAGGAGCTTGTTAAGAAGGATAATTTTTCGGCTAAGGTGCTGGGATTTTTGCGGTTGGCGGAGTATTTTGCCGAGGATGAGCTGGACGGGTTGAAGGGCGAGCTGGAGAAATGGGAGTTAAGGCGTGAGTGGGAGCAGCTAAAGGAGCGCGGGGATTATTTTGCGCGTAAGAAGGAATGCGAAAAGGCGATTCCGTTGTATAGGCGGGCTTTGCAGTATGATGACGGAAATGTCACGATTTTGAATAACTTGGCGGTGCAATATATGCAGGTGGGTGCGACGGCGGAGGCGTTATCCTGTTTAACACGGGCGTTGTCGCTGGAGCCTAAAAATTTTTCGATTTTGTTGCATTATGTAGAGGCGGCGATTTTGAACGGTAGCTTCGATAAGGCGGCAAAGTCGATAAAAAAGGCGTATGCGCATCAGCCGGATAATGCCGATATTTCGTATTTGTTGGGACTGATGTCCTTTGAAAAGAAGGACTATCCTGCCGCGCTTATGCATTTTGAGAAGGCCATGGAGGCCGACAAAACCGTGGCGTACTATGTATTTAAAGCCGTGGACATCCATTTGCAAATGCGTCAATACGAGAAGGCACTGGATACCTTGCAAAAAATAACCGCCCGCGACACCGCCTACTACGCCAAAGAAGCTGAAATCTACCATGCATGGGGTGACGTAACCCGCGCAATCCGCTCCATGAGCGGCGCGTTGGCACTTACCCGCGACCCCGAGGCTACCCAATACGCGCGCCTTGCCTCATATCACCGCCAAGATTACGACATGCCCATGGCAGAAATCGCCATAAAAAAAGCCCTTGCAATCTCCCCGGAAAACAACATAGCCCGCTTGGAAAACGCCCGCATAAAAAAAGGCCTGGGCCGCACACGCGAATACCAAACCTCGTTAAACGAAATCCTAAAAGCCTTCAAAGAAAACTACCGCACAGACTAACCAGCCAGCAATCGCTCGATAGCCCCCTGCAATGCAGAAACAGCGTCATTAAGTTTACCAATCAAATGCTTGCAGTCTTCTTCTTTTTTAGCGAGCAATTCTATATCGTTTGTAACCTCCTGCACCACAGGAAAGCCCAAATTAGCCGCAGTACCACGCAACGCGTGCGCCGCCTGCACCACAGCCTTATAATCCCCCGTCTCCACAGCAGAAGTAACATCCCCCGCCATCTTAGCCGCGTCAAACTTGCCAAGCAATCGCTGGTACAGTTTTGTATTATCCATAACACGAGCCTTGCCGCCCTCCACGTCAATGTCCGGCAAAAAAGAAGAATAGTCCATAACCAGCACCCCTTACATAATATTTGATGCATTGTAACACAAAAAACCGCGCACTCGCAAGAGTGCGCGGAAATGTTAAAGTTTTGGTCAACCTTTTACAAAAGGTTGCGGGTGTGGTCAGAGCCCACGGTTTTAATTTCTACTGAACGATTTTTACTACAACGCCTGCGCCTACTGTGCGGCCGCCTTCGCGGATAGCGAATGTGGAGCCTTCTTCCATGGCGATGGGGGAGATGAGTTCTACGTTCATTTCGATGTGGTCGCCGGGCATACACATTTCTACGCCGTCGGGCAGGGTGATTACGCCGGTAACGTCTGTTGTACGGAAGTAAAACTGCGGACGGTAGTTGGAGAAGAATGCTTTATGGCGTCCGCCTTCGTCTTTGGACAGAACGTATACTTGTGCAGAGAATTTTGTGTGAGATTTGATTGTGCCGGGCTTACAGAGAACTTGGCCGCGCTCGATTTCGTCGCGAGCGATACCGCGCAGGAGAAGACCTGCGTTGTCGCCTGCTTCTGCCTGGTCGAGTAGCTTGTGGAACATTTCAATGCCCGTAACTACTACTTTGCGTTTTTCTTCTGTAAAGCCTACGATTTCTACTTCGTCTTGTACTTTAAGGGTTCCGCGTTCTACGCGACCTGTTACTACCGTGCCGCGGCCTTGGATGGTGAATACGTCTTCTACAGGCATAAGGAACGGTTTGTCGGTGTCGCGCTCGGGTGTTGTGATAAATTCGTCAACGGCTTCGAACAGTTCAACGATTTTGTCGCCGTACGCGCCCATGGGGTCGTTGAGTGCTTGAAGTGCGGAGCCGCGGATGATGGGTGTATCATCACCGGGGAATTTGTATTTGTCCAAAAGCTCGCGGATTTCCATTTCCACGAGTTCCAGAAGCTCTTCGTCTTCTACCATGTCGCATTTGTTAAGGAAAACAACGATTTTTGGTACGTTTACTTGGCGTGCAAGCAGGATATGCTCGCGTGTTTGGCTCATGGGGCCGTCTGTGGCTGCTACTACGAGGATTGCGCCGTCCATCTGTGCCGCACCTGTTATCATGTTTTTAACATAGTCGGCGTGGCCGGGGCAGTCTACGTGTGCGTAGTGGCGGTTTGGTGTTTCGTACTCTACGTGTGTGGTGGAGATTGTTATACCGCGTGCTTTTTCTTCCGGGGCTTTGTCGATTTTGTCGAAGTCTACTACTGCGCCCATTTTGTAACGCTCGTAAAGCGTTTTTGTGATAGCGGCGGTAAGTGTGGTTTTACCATGGTCGATGTGGCCGATGGTACCGATGTTTACGTGCGGCTTTGCACGCTCAAATTTTGCTTTACCCATTTTTTAGTCCTCCTATTTGTTTGGCCTTTGGCCGTTTTTCATGTTGGTTGCATTAGTCTTGCGTTTTATTTGATGTTAATTTTTCTTGAACACTCTTTGGCACAGGCTCGTAATGGTGTACTTCCATCGTGAATGTGCCGCGCCCTTGGGTTTTGCCGCGCAGGTCTGTGGCGTAGCCAAACATTTCGGCCAGCGGCACGAAGGAATGCACTACTTGCGCGTTGCCGCGAGCTTCCATGCCTTCGATTTTGCCGCGGCGGCTGTTTATGTCACCTATTACGTCACCCATGTAATCCTCGGGAACGGTTACGTCTACTTTCATAACGGGTTCGAGGAGTGCGGGGTCGGATTTACGCATTGCTTCTTTGAAGGCCATAGAGCCGGCGATTTTGTAGGCCATCTCGGATGAGTCAACATCGTGGTAGCTGCCGTCGTAGAGCGTTGCACGAACGCCCAATACGGGGTAGCCGCCTATTATACCCGACTGCATGGCTTCTTTTATGCCGTTTTCGATGGCGGGGATGTATTCTTTCGGAATAGCACCGCCCACGATTTTGTCTACAAACTCAAAGGTGTTCTCGTTATCGTTTGCGTCCATTGGCTCAAATGTGACTTTGCAGTGGCCGTATTGGCCGCGTCCGCCGGATTGACGTACATATTTGCCTTCTACGTCCGCGCCCTTACGGAAGGTTTCGCGGTAGGCTACTTGTGGTTTGCCCACGTTGGCTTCTACACGGAACTCGCGCAGCAGGCGGTCTACGATGATTTCGAGGTGGAGTTCTCCCATTCCTTCGATGATGGTTTGGCCTGAGTCGAGGTCTGTGTGGGTTTTGAAGGTTGGGTCTTCTTCCGCGAGTTTTGCGAGTGCGATTCCCATTTTGTCGCGCCCTGCTTTTGTTTTTGGCTCGATTGCTACGGAGATTACAGGGTCGGGGAAGTTCATGGACTCGAGGATTACCTCATGTTTTTCGTCACATAGAGTATCGCCTGTGGTTGTAAATTTTAAGCCTACAACGGCGGCAATGTCACCTGCGTATACGTTTTGTACGTCTTCGCGGTCGTTGGCGTGCATCAGCAGTATGCGCCCCATGCGTTCTTTTTTGCCTTTCACAGAGTTGTATACATATGAGCCTGCGTTAAGCACACCCGAGTATACGCGGAAGAACGCGAGCTTACCCGCCTGCGGGTCGTTCATAATCTTGAACGCCAGTGCCGAAAACGGCTCATTGTCGGAGGCTTTACGCTCCGTAGGCTCATCCGATTGAGGAAGAACGCCTTTAATCGCGGGGATGTCTGTGGGGGCGGGAAGATAATCTATTACGCCGTCCAACAGTTTTTGTACACCTTTTTTCTTGTACGCGGAGCCGCAGAATACGGGGATGATGGAGTTTGCGATGCAGGCTGTGCGCAGGGCTTTTTTTAGGTCGGAGACGGGAATTTCTTCGCCTTCGAGGTATTTTTCCATTAGGCTCTCATCTGTTTCGCAGATGGATTCCAATAGATTTATGCGGTACTCTTCGCATTGTGCCAGCATGTCGGCGGGGATGTCTACTACTTTGATATCGTCGCCGTTGTCGCCTTCGAAGTGGTACGCCTTCATTTCGAAGAGGTCCACGAGGCCTTTAAATGTGCTTTCGAAGCCAATGGGAAGCTGTACAGGTACGGCATTGTGACCGAGGCGGTCTTTTATCATGCTCACCACGTTTAGGAAATCCGCACCCAAAATATCCATTTTGTTTACATACGCCAAACGGGGTACGCCGTAGCGGTCGCCCTGACGCCATACTGTCTCGGACTGTGGCTCTACGCCGCCCTTTGCACAGAATACGCCTACCGCACCGTCGAGTACACGCAGACTACGCTCAACCTCTACAGTAAAGTCAACGTGTCCCGGTGTATCTATGATGTTAATACGGTTGCCTTCCCACTGGGTGGTGGTCGCCGCACTTGTGATTGTGATACCGCGCTCCTGCTCTTGTTCCATCCAGTCCATGGTGGCTGTACCCTCGTGGGTTTCGCCTATTTTGTAATTGCGGCCTGTGTAGAACAAAATACGCTCGGTAAGAGTCGTCTTACCCGCGTCGATATGCGCCATGATACCTATATTTCTTGTTTTTTCTAACGGAAAAGCTCTCACTGTTACTCCTCTTTCCGAGTTCTACCACTTGTAATGGGCGAATGCTTTGTTTGCGTCGGCCATTTTGTGGGTTTCTTCTTTTTTACGTACTGCTCCGCCTGTGTTGTTTGAGGCGTCGAGCAGCTCGTTTGCGAGACGGTCTGTCATGTTTTTTTCGCTGCGGTTGCGTGAGTAGTTTACTAACCAACGCAAGCCCAGCGTTTGACGACGCTCGGGTCTTATTTCTATTGGTACTTGGTAGGTTGCACCACCTACGCGGCGTGCTTTTACCTCCAGCACCGGCATGATGTTGTTTAATGCTTCTTCAAATACGTCCATGGGTTTCGCGCCCTTCTTTTCGGCCGCCTTTTCGAATGCACCATAAACGATTTTTTGTGCTACGCCTTTTTTGCCGTCCAGCATAATGCCGTTAATCAATTTTGTAACGATTATGCTCCCGTATAGTGGGTCGGGCAAAACTGTACGCTTTGCTACATGTCCTTTTCTTGGCACGAGACTTCCCTCCTTAA
The DNA here is from genome assembly GCA_009786685.1 of Defluviitaleaceae bacterium. Lineage (GTDB taxonomy): Bacteria > Bacillota > Clostridia > Lachnospirales > WQUN01 > WQVC01. Next base: position 3,396 of record WQRQ01000016.1, on the reverse strand, counting down.
CAATGATTAATTCACAGGTACTCGTGTCTGTGTTTCCCACGTTTCGCGCTTACAGTGAGCAAAAAAATCGAAATGCTTCAATTCGTTTTTTTGCGAACGGTTTTTTCGCAAAGCGAAAAAAGTATTCATATTCATCTATATAAGCCGCGTTAACTTGCGGAAATATTATGCTTTTTTCGGTTTTTTAGCCCCGTATTTGCTGCGGGCTTGTTTGCGGTTTGCAACACCTGCTGTGTCCAGCGTGCCGCGTACGATGTGGTAGCGTACACCGGGTACGTCACGTACCCTGCCGCCGCGCATTAGTACAACGCTGTGCTCCTGCAAATTGTGCCCTTCACCGGGGATGTAGCATGTGGCTTCCATTTGGTTGCTAAGACGTACACGGGCGATTTTACGGAGTGCGGAGTTAGGTTTTTTTGGCGTGTCTGTAAATACGCGTGTGCATACTCCGCGCTTTTGCGGGCTGCTGTGGTCTGTACGCTTGTCCTTAATCGTGTTAAGCCCTTTTTGTAAGGCCGGTGATTTGGATTTTTTCTTAGCAGAATGTCTGCCCTGCTTTACCAGTTGGTTGAATGTGAGCATAGTCACCTCCTAATTTAATTGTATTTTGCGAAAACGTAGAGATATTATCTTTTTTTTTGCTGCTTGTCAAGGAATTGTGGTATGATTCTCCAATAATTAACCCTAGGTCGAAGAACATTTGTCGGCTGCGCGGTATCTGTGATGGTATGAGTGTAATATGTTATTGTTAGGGAACGTGTTTTATTTGTGATTGTGTAGTGATTATGCGGGCTGGAGAGGTTTATCCAAAAACATCTTTTTGGAAAAAAAAGAGAGGGCTTCTTGAAAAACGCCTTGCCTTGGCAGTTTGATTGAAGCTTGCTATTTTGTGGACATTCCCAAAGTTAGGCAAAAATGTAAAACGATAGATGGTTGCAGTGAGCTTGTGTTATTATGCCGTCAAATTGAACGGCAACAAATTATGGAGGTACTTACATGCAGGCCAAAAGACTGAAACAAAATGGAACAATTGGTATATTTTGCCCAAGCCATGTTGCCCTCCTTGAGAATTACGCCATGCAAATCGCCGGCATTGAACGCATGGGGTATAAAGTGAAACTTAGCAAAAATTTTTATAAGGATACATGGGGATATACCGCAAGCGCACAGGAGCGAGCCGATGATTTTAACGCATTGATTGCCGATGAAAGCGTTGATGCGATTTTATTCAATGGCGGTAATGGTGCGGCTGAAATTTTACCGTATATTGATTATAATAACATTGGCCGCAATCCCAAGCGCATAGGCAGTTACAGCGATGGCACATCTATACTTAACGCAATTCACTCACAGACAGGACTTGTGGTGTATTATGGTACTGCGCCGGGTTCATTTAATGATTTGCGGCATTATGATTATATGCAATTTTGCACCCATTTTGTGGAGGGTTATAGAGCAGAAAAGTTCAACCCCGACAGCGAACGGAAAACTTTGTATAGTGGGCAATGCGAAGGTGTGTTAATCGGCGGGTATACAACCCTATTTGCTTTGATGATTTCAAATAAATATTTTAGTTTTAATGAGCAGGGGTATATATTATTTTTGGAATCACATGAGAGACACAGCACAATTGGCATAACAGCGGGAGAACTGGCATTTATTGAGCAAACACCGTTGATGGACAAAGTAAAAGGAATTATTTTTGGTCATTATAGTGTTGAAACTCCGCATAACTTATTGCATTGCCTTGAACGATTTGGCAAACGCCATAACATACCTGTGCTTTATACTGATGACTTCGGACATGGTACACGGCACGGAATTTTGCCAATTGGAACAAAAGCACGGCTTGATTCCGACAACCATAGTGTTACTTTTTTCAACTGTCAATGATGAGCATATTGCATAGCATGGTATACCATCTTACATTTTACTGACTTTGTAGAAATGCCTACAGCAACTTTTCACAACCGTCAGTTGGCAAATCGCCGTCGTGGGAAGCAGTGGAAGTTCCGCCAATCCTTGATTTCATTCGATTCTCAAGCGAATGTTCGGGCTTTTTGAAAAACGCCGTTCCTTGCCTTGTCAGTTTGGGGAAAACCCGCTATTTTACGGGCTTCTGCACGATTGACAAAAAAGTGAAAACCGCAAGTAGTTTCAGTAGCTACTTCCAATTGACTTCTGTTAGTTTGCGTTAATATGCCGACAATTTGGGCGACAAGAACTTAAAATAACCTACAGGGGGTAAAATGATGTATATATCTGAAAAAGAAGCTATGGATGTAATTGAAATATCATCTTGGAGGAATTTATCCAAAGACAAATTTATGAAGTTTCTTTCACTTCTTCCTGATTTAGACAAAGAAACTCAACTTCGTGCGATTGAGCAAATCCCTAATATTGCCCATTTCATAATGGATACCAACGAAAAGATAATTGAATCATCAAAAAACATAACGGACAAAAATAAAGAAGCGACAGATGTGCTTATTGACGCACTAAAAGAGATTCAAGTCTGTTTTCAAGAGCAACTTAAAAGAGAAGATTTATCAACCGAAGATAGAATGCTTTTTAGCGAAAAGTTGTTAGATATTGCCCGAATATATGTTGAACTAGATAAAACGAATAAAGGATTTTTAGAAAGTCATTTGGGGATTATTGTTAGCGTTGCGGTACTTGGGTTAGGGATAGTTACGTGGATTATAGGCGGAAGAGGCACGGGATTAAAGTTGCCAAAATTGTAGAGTAATTGCAATTATTCACACTATATTTCCACAACCGCCAGTCGGCAAACCGTCGGCGTGTAAGGGTGTGGAAGTCCCGCAATTCCTTGATTTCACTCGATTCTCGAAAAGGAGTTCGGACTTCTTGAAAAACGGTAACACTTGCTTTGTAAGTTGGCTAAAAACCGCTATTATACTAGGGTCTGCAAAGTGGACTTAAAAAGTGAAATGTCCGTTAGTTGCAGTTAGATTAGGTTAGCGTCAGTTGATTTGCGTTATTATGCCGACAATTTAGTCGGCAAACTTTAATTTTATTTTGCTAGGAATGGTCGGTGAAGTGTGTATGGGGAAAGTAATATTGATTTGTGGCATGATTGGGTCTGGTAAGACAACCTATGCCAATAAGCTAGGGAGTGTAGCCACTATCAAAATCAAAGAAAAGCTGATAAACTAAGTGCATGAGAATAACAGAAAAGCAGTATGAAAAAATCAAACCAAAGCTACCGGTGCAACGAGGGAGAGTAACGTTAGAAAACATAACATTCATCAACGCATTGCTATACATCTGTGAAAATGGCTGTAAGTGGAGACGGCTACCGAAAGAGTATGGCAGTTGGAATGCAGTTTACAAACGTTTCAATCGTTGGGTAAAAGCCGGGATTATTAACAGACT
>WQRQ01000015.1 GCA_009786685.1 Defluviitaleaceae bacterium | reverse complement strand
GGGGAGCCAGTCGAAAAAGCCTGCGCTTGGGCGAAAGCCTATCAGGAAGGCGGTGGCGATGATTACCGCGGTGGTGACTATGTTGCGGACGACGGATGAGGCGGCGTGGCCGATTAGCACGGAGGCTTTGGAGACGGGCATGGAGCGAAAGCGGTCTATCATGCCTTTTGTCATGTCGTTTGTGATGTTTATTGCAGTGTACTGAGAAGCCTGCGCAACGGCCTGCAAAATAATACCCGGTATGATGAAATCAATGTAATTGTAGTCGCCAATATCCGCGATATTTCCAAAAAGCGTCCCAAACAGTGCCATCAGGAAAAATGGCGTAACTATGGCCATTACAATAGTTTCCGGGTTGCGGGTGGAAATTAGCATACAGCGTTTAAACATTATCCATGAGTCGTGGAATATTTTCATTTTGGGTTGCCTCCTTCATTTTTCTCGCCTATTAGGGTTAGGAATACGTCTTCCAGTGAGGGTAGATTTTGGGTTATGCTGTCGGCCTTTATGCCGTTTTCTTGTAGGATTTTCATGGCGGCTTCGGCGGTGGCGGCGTTTTTGAAGTCTAGGGTTGCTCCTCGGCGCGGCATTATTTTTTTTAGGTCTTGGGGCGTGCCTTTGGCTATTATTTTGCCTTCGTGCAGGATGGCTATGTTGTCGGCCAGGTATTCAGCTTCTTCGAGGTACTGGGTGGTTAGAAATACCGTCGTGCCTTGGGAAGCGAGGTTTTTGATTGTGTCCCACATGGCCAGGCGGTTTTGCGGGTCGAGACCTGTGGTCGGCTCGTCGAGAAAGATAACTTGCGGGCTGCCCATTAGGCTCATTGCGATATCGAGGCGGCGGCGCATTCCGCCGGAATATGTTGCGACCGGGCGGTTTGCGGCGTCTTCGAGATTAAATTTAGCGAGCCACTCGTCTGCGTTTTTATTGGGAAGGCGGCGTAGTTGGGTCATGAGCTTTAGGTTTTCGCGTCCGGTAAGCACCTCGTCCACCGCTGCGAATTGGCCTGTTAGACTAATGCATTTTCGCACGCTGCCGCCTTCGCGCACTACGTCGTAGCCGCATACGGTAGATTCTCCGCCGTCGGGATTGGTTAGCGTGGACAGGATTTTTACCGTGGTGGTTTTGCCCGCGCCGTTTGAGCCAAGCAACGCGAAAATACTTCCCTTTGGGATTGTAAAGCTTACGTCCTTTAAAACTTGGTGCGATTTAAAGGATTTTTTTAGATTTGAAACGGAAATTATGTTTTCCATTTTGTTTGCTCCTTTGCTTTTATTTTGCATACATGTGTTATGTATGTATTTTGCTTAAAAAAATTTTCCCCTTAGGGAGAATTTTTATTTTCGACCTCTTCGTAGACACTTCGGAATAACATGCCCAACTCCCCGTCTATGAAATCATAGCCCAAGCTTTGGAAAATTTGCTCGATGATTTCCATTTTGTCCAGTGCGTCTTCTTTGCTGCACGGGAAGATGTTTGGCATTAGCCATATGTTTACCAGTAGCAGAAATAATTCTGCAATTACCCTTGGGTTGCCTTGTTTTATTGAGCCGTCGGCCATGCCTTCTTCTAATATGGCGGCGAATGCAGTCGCGTCGCCATGTATCGCCTTTATATGCTCCGCCAAAAAACGCGGATTTGATAGCAACGATAGTGCCAAGCCTGTGATGTCTGTGCGTTTTTCGGTTTCTACGTTGGCACTTAGCGCGGTTTTTAGAGCGTATTTAAACCGTGCCAGACCGTTTGGCATGGGTGCTTTCATTATTTTTTCGTAGCTGTCGCGCTCGGTGGAGTCCTGTGTAAAAATTGCCTCGATTACTTCTTCCTTGGTTTTGAAGTGGTGGTAGAACGCGCCACGGGTTAACCCGCCGAGATTATCCACGATATCAAGGACGGTGGTTTGCTCGTAGCCCTTCTCCAAGAATAGGCGCAGAGAGACGTCGAGGATTTTTTTTACGGTTTCTTCCGGGTATTTGTTGCGGGGCATGGGGCGGCTCACCTCTTTTTTGTTTACATACATGGTGTATGTTTTTTATATTAGACGGTGAATTATTTTTTGTCAAGCGTTTTCTACATCCTTTTTATAAAATTTCCGCTGACGTCCACTTTGCTATTTAGGATGATAAATGCATGTGGGTCGGCGGCGGTTACTATTCTTTTTAGGTTTGGGGCTTCGTATTTGGAGATTACTGTGGTGAATATGTGGGTGTGGTTTCCGCTGTAGGCTCCTTTGCCTTCCCAGCAGGTTGCGCCTCGTTGGAGTTTGTTCATTACTTCTTGTACGGCGTCGGGATTTGTTGTGAAAATCAACGCGCTGGTTTTTATGTTTTGGTAGTGGGCGTGGTCTACGGCAAAGGCATAAATTACCGTGAAAAGTGCGGAGTAAATTACCGTGTTTAGGTCGTATACTATGAGGCAGTAGCTGAATACAAAAAATCCAATGATAAGTGCCAGTCGCCCCACTGTAAAGTTGGGGTATTTTACCGAGCAGTAGACGCCTATCAGGTCGGAGCCGCCGCCTGAGCCGCCGCATCTCAGGGTTAGGCCTGTTCCTAAGCCGGCCAAGACACCGCCTGCTATGGACGCGGTTAGGGGGTCGTAGACCAACGGGTCTGTTGGGATGGGAATGAAGGACATTGCGATTGTTATAAATATGATGGTGATGATGGATTTTGTGGGGAATACGCGGTTTGTTACGCTTAGTACCATCAGCATTAGCGGGATGTTAAGCACAAGCAATATTACGCCCGTTATATTAAAGCTTTGGGGCATGGTTAGGGATGTAAATGTGGTAAGGGCGGATTCTATTACAAGGGCTACGCCTGTTATTGTTCCTATATATAGCTGGTGGGGTACTATTATTATGTTGATGGCGACGGCAAATAGTAAAGCCCCTGTTAACGACCCTACATAGCCTGCCACAGTTTTGTATTTTGTCATATGGCCTCCCGATTTTGGCGATTTGGAAAATTATAGCACGATTACGTTTATGCGGGGGATGATTTTGTCTACGCGGTAGGTGTTTTTTAGGAATTCTTCTACGGTCATTATTTCTTTGGCTATGGCTGCTTCGAAGGCGGCTTTTGGGTTTTCGATTGGCTCGTTTACTTTTCCGCTTGCTGTTACTTCTATTATCATACGTAGGTTGTTTTTTTGTATGTCTACTTTTGCTTCGTGGGATTTTACTTTTAGGGTTGCGTACGCGCCGGAGGCGCATTGCGTCGTTACCGTCCCGCCTTGGTTTCCGTTTTGGAAGCACCACAGATAGCCGCGTAGCTGCTCGGGGGTTAGGTTGCCTGCGCCTTTTAGCAAAAGCTCGTCGTCGTCGCGCTCTACCTTTGGGATTATTGCGTTTGGGTTGGCCGAGAAGCGGTCAAAATCCAGAGTTAGGGCTGTGCCGCCGATTTTCTCCTTGTCGCGGTAGATGTCGGACAAATACGCGCCCGGAAGCACCTCGCCCGGGGGCTTCGCCTCCAAGATATCGGTAGGGTCTTTTGCCGCTAGCACGTGGATTCTGCGCTTTGCTTTTAGGATGTTGTCCAATGAGGCTATTGCGGGGGTTAGCTTTTCGGGCTTTTCCAAAAGACTTGTGCCAATGATTACCAGCTTTGTTTGACCAAAATACAGGCTTTTGTCATTTTTGGCGTCCAGCTTTTTTATGGCTTCGGTTACGGTTTTGCCGCTCTCTTTTGTGATGTGGCCTTCGGGGTTTTCGCCTTCCTCGCCTATTATGGGAATGCTTAGGGTTACGACATAGCTTTCTTCTTGCCGGTCTACGCCCATGGCTACCACAAAGGCTCGGTTTTCGATTTCCACCCTGTCCCAGCAACCCGTAAATGCAACAAGCAAAAGCACAAGGACAAGCATTTTTGTACCCCATCTTGTTATCTTAGCCGCAATTATCAGAATTAAGGGCAGCACAATTATGAAAAACGCGCCCGTAGTCAGATATAAGAAGTCAATCTTGGAAAACACGTTTTCGCGGCTCATGGGGAGCAGGCTTACGGCAAAGACCGCTATCGTCGTTAGCAAAACACCGCCGCCGAGCTTCGCCTTCTTATACATATCGCGCAGCAGCAGCCCACCAAAAAACAACAACGCGTTTGCCAGCGCAAATGCCGTGATTATCCAAAATCCAAACATCAACGCCTCTTGTCGCTCAATAAATGAACCGGGCAACGATATCACGTCCATCATACTTATCACCGGCCATGGCTCGCTTGCCACGCCACGCCCAAATGACGCAATTGTCACAATCGTGATTCCGATAATTAAAACGCCCGCCACGCTAATGCCACCCACCACTGCACGAACAAGACTTTTCTCACGCGGGACATACGGCGAAACAAGCAGCAGGCATTCCAGCCCCGTAAGGATAAAGCCCAGACGCAACGACCCATAAATTAATGCCCGCACGTCGTTTTCGAATGCGGGACGCAAATTAGAAAAATCCGCATCCATCACAGACACAACAAACAGAAACAAAAACGGCAGCATCATCAACGCAAAAAGCACCTCCGCAACCCGCGCCCGTACCTCAAAGCCCTTGGCCGCCGCATACGCGCACACCGCAAGCATTACCCCACCAACCACAAACATCGGCGTATTAGGAAGCATTACATCCCGCGAAATCTCCAAAAAAATCCTAAGCTCCAAACCCGCCGCAATAACCAGCTTTACCCACATAGCCACCCCAATTGCGTAAGCCACAGGCTTGCCCAAGAGAACCTCCATAGACGCTATAAAGCCCGGGTTTTCCTCTGCACCTGCGTCCTCTGCGGCTTTTTGGGCGGTGCGGGCGGCTATGCTTATTAACGCGCCTGCCAGCATTGCGGCCAGCGTTAGGCCTACTGCGATTATCCAGCCGTCTTGCGCGCCTGCGGGCAAAAACTCGGCGGCACGGCGCGGCAGAACGATTACTCCTGTACCCATCGCACTTAGGATTATCAGGATTTGTAGTTGTCGCATGGTTATTTTTTTGTTGGAAGACATTTAGACCTTCGCTCCTTTTTTTTTCGGGGGTTGGAAGCCGTAGTGCGTGGGGGTTTTGCCTTTGGCGGGTGGGTGGGGTGAGTTCGCCCACTGTGGTATCGTACGCGGCCGTCACGGGGAAATCCCCCCGCTGCTAGAACCTGGCGGCCAACCGCTGCGGGGGGAATTCCCCGCGCCGGCCTACATGGGTTAGTGGGCGACCCCGAGGGATAGGCAAAGCCCCCACGCACTACTGCCGACGGCGAAAATGGTGTTGGCGTACGTCTACGGCTAAGATGACAGCGAAAATGGACGGGGCATAGATGACAGTTATAAAATCGCCGCTAGGCCAGTAATTATACGGGATGCAACGCTTTTTTCAAAAACATCAACGCCCACGACCACTCTACGCCCTCCCCCACCTCCGCCCGCACAAGGAAGCTACGACGGTACAGCTATCCAAGACGCGCAGCTTTGCGCGTCGAAGGGGGCGCACACAACCCCATGTAGTTCATCGCGGGGATTTCCCCCCACAGCGGTTGGCCGAAGGTTCTAGCAGTGGGGGGATGTCCCCGCGATGGACGCGCATGATAGTATCGTGGGCGCAATACCCCCCAAGCCCGCTAAAGCTGTACCGTCGTGGCTTCCGCTCCCGAGCCTCAAGCAGACGGCGGGGCAGAAATCACTTCATGCGGGTGGTCTCATTCTGATTGGCAAAGAACGGACGTTTCTTCAGGCTAAACAGCGGGAAGCGGAACAGGCTGTCTTTGAGGTCTTCGCCCTTGCTGAGTTCTGAGGCGGCGAAGGGCATGAGGTACGGGAAGCCGAAGGATTTTAGCCCTGCTAGGTGGATTAGGGTGATGATTAGACCCATGATTAGGCCGAAAAATCCGAGGAAGGCCGATAGGGCCAGTACGCCGTATTTTACCAGGCGGAAGCCATAGACTAGGGATACGCTTGGGATGGAGAAGGTTGCTATGCCTGTCATTGCTACTATTATTACTACTATGGGGCTTACCAGGCCTGCTTCTACGGCGGCTTGGCCTATTATTAGGCCGCCTACTATGCCTATTGTGCCGCCGCTCGCGCTTTTTAGGCGGATTCCGGCTTCGCGTAGGAGTTCGAAGGCGGCGTCCAGTAGGATGAATTCTATTACGGCGGGGAATGGCACGTTTTGGCTGGCTTGGGCTAGGCGGTTTACCATCAGAAGGGGTATCATGGAGGGGTGGAAGAGTGCTATGGCTAGGTAAATGCCGGGGAGTGCGATGGCGATAAACGCGCCTACAAAGCGCAGAAAGCGTGTTACGCTCATTACCTGCCAGCGACTGTAGTAGTCCTCGGAGGCTTGGAAGAAGGAATTCATCGTTACGGGAACCAGGATTACGAAGGGGGAGTTGTCTACTATTATGGCTATTCGTCCTTCCAGAATGGAGGAGGCCGCTTTGTCGGGGCGTTCTGTTAGTTGCACCTGTGGGAAGGGGCTTAGCCAGCTTTCTTCTATAAATTGCTCTACGCAGCCGCTGTCCATTATGCCGTCTACTTCTATGGATTCCAGGCGGCGTTCTACTTCGGCAAGGACTTCCGGGCGTGTTATGTCGCTCATGTATACTACGGCTATGTCGGTTAGACTGCGGATTCCCAGCTTGGATTGCTTTACTACAAGGTTATTGTCGCGTATGCGGCGGCGGATTAGCGCGGTGTTAAAGCGCATTACCTCCGAGAAGGCTTCGCGGGGGCCTTGGACTACTACTTCGGTTTCGGCGGATTGAATTCCACGATTTGGGAAACCACGGGTGGCTACCACGATTACTTTTTCGCAGCCTTCTATGAAAACCGCGGTGTCGCCCGCGTGGATGAAGTACAGAATGTCAAACATATCGTCTGTTTCCGAGATGTCGGTGGTGGCTATGCCGCGGTCGCGTAGAGTTTCGTAGACCGTCGCGCCCTTTTCTTCGGGGGTAAGTGCCGCCCAGTTCATGTCAAACAGACGCTTTATTACCGTAAAGTCCATCGCCTCGCGATTTGTCATTGCGTCAAAATACGCCATGTATAGCCATGGCGCACCCGCACCTCCGGGGGCAAATTTTCTCCCGATATAGTCTTGCGACTCTCCAAACAAATCTGTTAAAATTTTAATATTTTCTTCAATATTTGCGCTGGGCTTTTTTCCTTTAAAATCCTGCACCATTTCCATCGGCTTACCACCTCAAGAACATTTTGGCGCAAATGCGTGTAAATTATTCTTAATATTTTATTCACAGGCTTTGTGTAATCTCACAAAAACACCGCTAAAACATTGGAAATTTAGACAATGACAACTCACGATTTGTTGATGTAATATAAATGTAACATTACACAGTAGGCGAGTTGCGCGTAGCTTTTGCAATTTTCGCCACGTATAGGAGGCAGCTAAATGGCTGGTTTAGAACTTAAAAACATTGTCAAGAAGTATCCCAACGGTTTCGTTGCAGTACAAGATTTCAACATGAAAATCGCAGACAAAGAATTTATTATTTTCGTAGGACCGTCAGGTTGCGGTAAAACCACAACTCTGCGCATGATTGCCGGCTTGGAAGAAATTACAGAGGGTGAGCTATACATAGGCGACCGCCTAATGAACGACGTAGCCCCCAAAGACCGCGACATCGCGATGGTTTTCCAAAACTACGCGCTTTATCCGCACATGAGCGTACACGACAACATGGCATTCGGCCTAAAACTCCGCAAAACCCCTAAAGCAGAAATCGAAAAAAGAGTACACGAAGCCGCACGTATCTTGGATATCGAGCATCTGCTCGACCGTAAACCCAAAGCACTCTCCGGCGGACAACGCCAACGCGTAGCCATGGGGCGCGCAATCGTTCGTGAGCCAAAGGTTTTCCTGATGGACGAACCTCTTTCCAACTTGGACGCAAAACTACGCGTACAAATGCGTACAGAAATCACAAAGCTCCACCAAAAACTGCAAACAACCTTCATCTATGTAACCCATGACCAAACAGAAGCTATGACACTCGGCACTCGTATCGTAGTAATGAAAGACGGCGTAGCACAACAAGTAGACAGTCCGATAAACCTTTATAATAAACCCAAAAATCTCTTTGTAGCAAGCTTTATCGGCTCTCCGCAAATGAACCTTGTTGACGCAACAGTAGACCAACGCGGCAACGACGTTTATCTTCTGTTTGGCGACCATCCCATTAAACTGCCCGAAGCAAAAGCAAAAGCTCTCGTAGACGGCGGCTATCACGGAAAAACCGTAGTAATGGGCATCCGTCCGGAAGACATGGACGACAGCGAAATGAAAATTAGCACATCTCCCGACTCTCTAATCAAAGCCGACGTAGAAGTTACCGAGCTTCTCGGTGCAGAAATCTACCTGTACCTGCTATGCGCAGAGCAACAAATGACCGCCCGCGTAGACCCCAGATGTACAGCAAAATCCGGCGACACAATCACCCTTGCACTGGACGCACAACGTATCCACATTTTTGACAAAGACACAGAGCAAGCAATCACAAACTAGCCGCACAGCGGCCTTACGCCGACTAACCCTTGGTGAAAAAATTTCAAAAGCTGTTGCAAGCCAAAAGGTTGTAACAGCTTTTTTCTTGCACAAATTTGGAAAACACGTGTATAATAAACAAAAAAAGGAGGGTTAAAATGGACTTTATAATTTCCATTTTGATTACAATTGTAATTGGCGCAGTGGTTGGCTGGGTTGCCGGTATTATTATGGGCAGCAGCGGGTCTTTGCTGCGTAACATCATTTGCGGTATCTTGGGTGGCTTTCTCGGCGGTATCATCGGCGGCTTGCTCCCGTTTGGCGGCGGCATGATTATCGGCTTTATCTTCGCCGTTATCGGTGCATGTATCGTAATCGCTATCGCACGCGTTTTGAAAATCGGCGGAAGATAAAAGACATTGACGCACGTTACAAAAAAAGCTGTTGTACACCGAGAGGTTACAGCAGCTTTTTTTGAGGAGTTATGCTGAAAAAACTTTTTCAAAATTTTTCCAAAAACTACTTGAATTATTTTTTGGTTTGTGTTAAAGTGGACTGGCAGTGAATTGCGAATACTAAATATCCTTCTTCCTATTCGTTGGCATGTGGCATGTGCCTGCGACGAGGACTGATTGACTTGGTATCACTCAGCATCGAATTGATGTCACGCACCTCAGAGCTACGATGGCAATACATAGGGGCTTCCCCTAGTCGTATGGTTTGATGTGTTTTGAAGACGCATTTTGCTAGTACGATTAGAGAGGAGCTTATTTTTATGGAAAAAAATATCACAGCATTACAATCAGCCCGCCATGCAAGACGAGTCGGCAAATTTGTTTGTAGCCATAGGCGTTTTAATTGCTTTATTGCAGGGCGCAACAAAAAACGACGGGTTACATGGAATAATCGGCGTTATAACTTGTGCCGCAAATGCCGCAAACGTCACCATGCCGGATTTTAAGCGGCATACGGGTTTGACCGCCAACTGCTCAGCAATGCAAACCAATCACTCAATAGAGCGAATTCAATGAGAAACCATCCCGCCTGTCGCGGCAAAACCGTGTTTTTCGCGGCTTTGCCGCGACAGGCGGGACGGATTTCGAATTAATTCGCTATAGTATTTTAACCTAGGGAGGTATTTAAATGATTAAAAGAAAAATAGAACAAAATGAACGCTTGCCATCAGTTGTCTTGGCAGGCCCAAGCGGAGAAGGTAAAAGCACAGGAGTAGTCGGTTTCGCGCACCCGGATTACCAACCGGGCATGAAACCCCTAATCGGAGACAGCAACGCCAGCACCACGTCCTTCCTCCACAAAATTCGCATTAGCCCTGACCGCAAAACAGGAAAAGTAATCGTACGCGGAGTAAAATCTGCGGCAGATATCGCAGAGAACGTGCGACATCACATTAAGTCCTTTGGGGTACCACAACTGCGCAACTGTATTTCAAGTCGCTCAACTAAGAAAGAAAAATGGGAGGATTTTTACAAGTCCTGCACTGAAAACTGCATGGAAGAAACAAGCGCGACCTTCCGTTTTGGTCAGCTACTCAGGGGATTTCCCGATGACGAAAGCAGATTTCGCAAAATAATGCTGGTGCTTATACGGCGGTTTGACCAAAAGGCAACACCCAGCTTCCGCGACAGATACAACAGTGTTATGAAAGAGAAAGAAGGCAAGAGCAAAGCGAGCACCATGCTCGAAGTGCTGATTGACCAAATAATCAACCACTACGGAGACGGAGACGGCGATACGCCGTCTTCCGCCAAGCTTGTCAAAGAAATCTGCGATATAATTTCCAATTGTGCAGAAAAATGCCTTAATGCAGCAGGTTTTGGAGACATTACGCCAAGAAAATCCAGAATAGCAGGCAACCTTAACGGCGAAGAATTTGAACGCAGCATACTTGCCATTACAAATGCAAAAAAGTCAAAGGCAACAAGTGCAGCGTGCGCAATAAGCGAAGTGCTTATTGCTGTGCCGGGGAAAGGTTTGCCGATAGGCGACACACAACAACCATTTATCCTGTACGATGTCGTGGGCTTCGACAACGACGGTATCGGGCGTATCCCGGAAAGGGTGCAGGAAGCACTGCACGCTCCAAAATACTATGACGCTATAATCTATGTAAAAAGCGCGACTTCTCCTATCGCAAAGCACCGCGACTACCTAGAGGCCGTAAGTGCGTCAATTCGCCCGTGTAAGCTGATTGTAAGCGTCACCAAGTTTGATAAGCACGAGTTTTTTGACCAAGATGAAGACCCCACCTTGGAAGAAATCCAAAAAGAAGTAACAACGCAAAAAAACACTACACTCGACATAGTAAAATCAAAAATGGACACAAGCAGCCGCGTAATTATGCCGGACTTTAGAGACGTCATCTTCTTTGCAAACAATGCTAAGTTTATGCGCAATAACGAGACCGCCGCAGAATTTTTTGATAAAAACGACCCTTACGACCTGCTCCGTACGGCCATAGCAAATGCCCACACCTATGTACGCAACAGAATCACGCTGCTTTCCGACCCCGACGAAATAAAAGATAGAATAGTCACCCTCACCCCCTTCGACAGAAACCGTACCGACCTACCACACGCATTATCACGTGTCATATACGACGAGTTTTCAAAAATACGAGACCGCGCCGCAAACATTCATCACTGGACAATGGACGGTATCCTGTGGAATCTGCTGCATGGCTGGGAGCATCAGTCTTACGCACTCGTATGGGAAAATGTTGCAATACGCGTATACACAAATATCGCAAAATACTGCGCCGATTATCTCCTAAAAGAAATACAACTGGCAGACGGCGTAAAGGCATCAGAAAAGGATACCCTACGTATCTTCGACGAGTTTAAGGCAAATCTGCACAGTGAGTTAAGGATTTTTGCACGGCAGTTAATCCTTGCAGCACCCGGCACAGTACGCGAAGAATCCGATGATGACAGTGTTGATTACAACTATGAGGACAGTGATTGCAAAAATGAAATACTCAATCTTTGGAAAACCCCAAAATACAATAAGTACAAAATAGCAGACGACCTAATCCTCGCACTGCAAGCCGCCGTTTTAGACAAAACAGACGAAAAAGGCAAACAAAGCGAAGTAAATCTCCGCCATATGCAAGATTTGCTAAACGCCGCCATTGCCAGGGCAAACAAAACAACACTTGCACGGATACTGTAGTCTATTGCGGCTGCAATTCGAACTCCGCCCATACCGGATACGCACCATGGACGTTCGCAATTATTCTATACGTGCCGGGGATTAGGTTTAATCGCAGCATGTCTTCTGTTAGGGTAAATCTCGCGCTGTAGCCGGGAGCCAAGTCTGTCCCGTCTACGCCAAATGCCCAATCTCTGCGAAACGGAAACTCTCGCCAGTATCCGTTTTCGTCCAGCTTTGCCAATGTAAACGCCGCTCCCACGGATATTTTTTCCGTGGGATTTGTGTTTGTTAGGGTCGCAGTTATTCCCTGCGGGAACTGTTCAATTACAAAATCATGTGGTAAACTTGTATAAGAAAATTCTACTATCGGCCATGCATTAATATTATGCGCAATCGAAGAACTCAAAAATCGCCCCAAAAACGCAAATAAAAATATCGCTCC
Source organism: Defluviitaleaceae bacterium (assembly GCA_009786685.1). Lineage (GTDB taxonomy): Bacteria > Bacillota > Clostridia > Lachnospirales > WQUN01 > WQVC01. The sequence continues at coordinate 26,968 of WQRQ01000015.1, read as the reverse complement.
CGCTATATACAGCAGTTGTCTGCTCATTCTTTTCCAGTCGTACAATTTTTTCGCCTCCGTAATAAACTTTTTTGTGTTTTCAACGTACATACTACCAAAGGAGATGGTTTTATGCCACCAAAACATATCAGCGCGTTTTCGTTGTTTATATTTTCGTTATTTTTCCCGCCGGGGGCTAACTATATGTACATGGGGCTTATTAAACGTGGGCTTGCCGCCATGAGTGGGTTTTTTATGCTTATTTATCTTACGATTACTGTTTCCGGCGTGCCCTTTACCATGTTTTTCGCGTTGATGATACCTATTTTGTGGCTCACCTGCTTGTTTGACGGATTTCACATACGCCGCCGCATTAATGCAGGCGAAGCCGTGGATGACGGCGTAGGTGATGTGCTGAGCAGCGCGCTACGCAACAGACGCTTAGCCCTTATTGTCCTCATTATTATCGGGCTGGCCTTCGCGGGTAATATCTTCGGCTTTGCCGCCGATATCATGCGCCGCGCTGTCCCGCTCCTTCTTATCGCGCTTGCTTTGTATATCATATTCCGCCGCAAGCGTTGATTCCTGCGGAACTTCTCCGTCTGTTTCCTTTATCGCAATAAAAATCATCAACAACGTAGGCCCAAGAATAAGCCCCAATATCCCAAATATCCTAAAGCCGATGTAAATTGACATAAGCGACGCCAACGGGTGCGCACCCATCTGCGTACCAAGGATTTTTGGCTGCAAAACCTGCCGCGTAATCGTAAGAATCCCCCAAATAGCAAGCAAAATAATGGCCTGCCGCATGTTTCCCATAACAAGGCTAATCACCGCCCATGGCAAAATCACCAGCGCAGGCCCAAGCACAGGCAAAAAGTCCAGCACCGCAAAAAGCAGCCCAAGCAATAACGCATACGGGTTACGCAAAAACATAAGCCCAATAATACTGATGATACCAACAATCACCATCAAAATACCCTGCGCACGAAAATAACCGCTAAGCGCACGTGTAAGTCCTGCCCTGGTTTGCCGCATTTGTTTGCGAATCCACTCGGGGCAGGATTTTTTTACGAATTCAAATATACGCTTTCCGTCGGACATAAAAAAGTAGGCACTAACAAGCCCAATAATAATATTAAGGAAATAATCCGGTACGCTCCCCAATGCACGCAGCCCCGTATCCCGCGCACCGTCACCAATAACGGCAGCAGCAGCAACAGGCACGATTTCTTCGATATTTGGCATATACCACCCGTCGGGCAAATTCTCCGTATGCTGCTGCAACCATATATTAGCCTCATCCAGCCGCTCCGCAACCTCCGAAATATGCATAGGTATGGATTCCATAAACCCACTAATCTGCCGCACAAGCATTGTAACCAACCAAGCCCCAAGGCTCCCCATAACCGCCAAAAACAAAAGCAAACACAACAACGACGATATCCACCGCTTAAACTTGAATCGGTTAACCATAAGCCTGTTCACAGGCTCCATTATCAAAGCAATAATAAGCCCAATAAAAAACGGCGCGAAATAAATAAAAAACACAGTAAAAAAAAGATAAAACGAGATGATAACCAGTAACAAAAATAAATACCTGTCAATCTTAGTCTTGTTCTTGTAATAATACTCACGCACTCTAATCATCCTTCCTGTGACGCGCGCGCTTCGCTTGCTGCGTCTGCTTTGTCAATTTTTCAAATAGCATGTCATACAAAAATTTTTTTTGATTACATATTTTACCATAATGCTCGTCTTTCTCCTGTTAGGCTTGTTAGCAAAGGAGTGATTACTTATGCAAGATTTTACATTGCCTGCCAATATAAAGCAAATAGGCAGCATTGGAGATGGCCTTCGGATTTATATGGAGGATTATGTTTGTACGTTTTTGCACCAGTATGCGGAGTCGGCGGGGTTTGAGGAACGGATAGCGTTTTTGGTTGGTAAACAGATGGTGATTGACGGGCAGCAGTATCTGTTTATCGGTGGCGCGATTTATGGGCGTTATGCCGAAAAGCATGAGGGGCATTTACGGTTTACGGAAAAAAGCGTGGACTATGCCGAAGAGATGCTGGAAGAGCATTTTCCAAATATGGAAATTGTGGGATGGATGCAATCCCAGCCGAGCTATGGGACGTATTTGAATCAGTATTACGGAGCCTATCATCTGCGGCAGTTTAGAAAAGAACATCAGGTGATGTTTGTGGTAGACCCGCTGGAGCGCACAAACGCGTTTTATTCGGCAAATCCTGTTGCCTTAACGCCCGGCGACAGAATGGCAGAGATACCGGGGTATTTTATCTACTACGAGAAAAATACAAACATGCATGAGTACATGCTTGTCAATAAATCGCATAACTATACAACAAAGCCACCGACGCTGGTAGAATTTAAGCCCGTAGAGTATGCCGGCGAAAATGTGAGCGCGAATGAGGAGGAGGACAGACAAGAAGAACGAGAAGACGAACTCGAAGGAAGATTTTCCATGGCAGGGCCGCACAGTAAGAGGCCGGAGGAAGTAATCCGAAGGCACGAGAATGCGAAAGCAAGGCGGCGCGGCACAATAGTGGAGCAAAGGAGGGCAACAAATTTATTGGCGGGGCTATGTGCGGTATTGTTTGTGATTAGCTTTGTGATGGGAATAAATTTGGTGCGAAGCCAGGACAGGATAGACAATAACGAAGCACAGATTAGGCAGCTAACCACGGCTTTGCGAAACCACATGGCTATGGAAACAACAAGAACTACAAATGCGTACACGCACACGCCCGTTTTCGCGGAGAGCGAAACTTATACTCATGTGCAAATCGGTGAGGCCGCAGGCGTTGTGGTGGCAGAGCTTTCGCCGCAGCCCGCGTATAATTCTTATGTAACCGCGCCTGCTTCCCCTGTGACGGAAGAAACAATCCCCGCCGCCGCAAGCACACCGCCATCCGCTTATGAGGAAACCGCGCTGATTCCTCCTATTCCGGAAACTTATACTATTCAGCCCGGCGACAGTTTGTTGGCTATCAGTATATATTTCTTTGGGGACGGCAACATGGTAAACGAAATTTTAACACTTAACGGCATAGAAAACCCTGACCATATCGTAGCAGGCAGAACAATTTCATTGCCGCCACGGAGGTAATAAAATTGTCCGATGATTTTAGCGAAATGACCGCCGCGTTAGCGCACGAAATAAAAAACCCCGCGGCGGTCGCCCTCGCACACGTAAACCTCTTGCGTCTGGAGGACGAAAAATCAAATCTCGACCATCATTTAAACCACATCGAACAGGCTCTGTATAACATCTGCAACATGGTAAAGGATATGCTCTCCGCCACATACAACGGGTGCGAAGCCTACGAAGTAAACCTTAGCAATATAATCCACGAGATTTTGGAAACCTACCGCGCCGCCTGGCCCGAGATTTCCTTTATCTTCGAAGGAGAAGGCTTTTTGCCCTGCTACGGACACGAGACCTCGCTGCGGATGATTTTTTCCAACCTAATCAAAAATGCCGTGGAAGCCGTAGAAGCAGCAAACAACCAAAACAGCGTAATCACAATATCCGCAAGCTACCGCGACGAGTTTTTAAACGTGCTGATAAGCGACACGGGTATCGTGTACTCCACCCAAGACAAACCCCACGGAAACGGCCTTGGCCTAGCCATTTGCAAAAACCTCGCCAACGGAATCGGCGCGGAAATCTCCGCCCAACACTCAGAAGACGGCTGCACCGTATCGGTAAATTTACGCACATTGCGCACGTTAGCCTAGCGGCGAAGTACGCACGCTTTGTCCTTCTTTTGCATAGTATGTATTGTAAGTGATACAAGCGCGCACAGCGAAGTGCGCTGTGCGTAAAAGGAGGCAAAATATGAGCTTTTTACACGGTTGCAAATACCATTTCGGAAACCGCTTCGAATTTGGAAAATTGGAAGAAGAAATAGAAGAACCCATCCAATTCCGCTATCATCCGATATATTACCGTTTTCATCGCCATATCCCGCGGCGTCGGCTGTGGATGAGGTGGTAGTTTTACCAAGAAATGAAAATCCAACCGGTGATAATTTATCACCGGTTGGATTTTTGTTGTACATTCCAAGTACATACAAAACCCCCGTGGGGCTATATATTTAAAGGCTTGGTAAGCTTCCGCCCAAAACATCAAATAAGCTGTGAAGGGGGCTTACGTCAAGCCCGAGCTAAACTCTTTTTGCTAATACCAATAATGCTTATTTTTGCCACGTTACCTCTAACGCAATCCATCTCGACAGTATTTCAAAATTCGTGGTTTCAATCAATTTAAATCTCCAACCATTGTGTGGACATCTGTGGGATTTTTGCCCATTATAGTCAAATACTTCGGCATTGCCGTGTACACAGTAATTATCTTGATTTACGCTGTAATCCAAATTCAAGCAGTGACCAAGCTCACAGCCCGCACCTTTTATTACAAAACCAAATATATCTTCGGGCAATTCGTCTAATATATTTTCTTTGCCGTTGGGGTGTATAAAATGGTTGCCACGCATGGAAATATAATTGCCTGATGTTCCCAAATTGATAATGCAAACTGATTTTTTGGTTCGTTTTGATGTATAAGTAAACTTGCCATCGGTACGTTTTTTGTTGTTTACCACCGAACTAACGACACGGCAGTTGCCGTCACGCATCAGTTTATCAACCGCCGAAAGCCATGCCCTCACTTTCGGCGGTTGTGAGCTTGCATATTCATTTATATCAACCTTGACTATTGCCATTGCCGTTCGCTCCTACTTCAAAAACCAACACAGGTCAAGAATAACATTACCATTTTTATCAACACCACTTCGTATGGGGTGATACCGTTCAAACCACCAATCATCATTCGGGTCAAAGCCATCGGCTTTTAGTCTTTCATATGCCATTGGCTCCATACCCCAGTCATCATCATGTTTATACACCCATGCCGTACCGATTGCCGCTGCAGGGAAGTCCTCATATTCAAATCCCTCCGGCACAGCAGTACCCTCCGGTGTAAAAAATCCGAGCCAATACTCAAAGCCATTTCGGTGGCTCATCAATCCAATAATTGAGTCACCGTCCTCGTGTAATTCTTTAAGATTGATAGCTAACTTCGCTTTGAGCAATTCATCATCAAAATCGTCCCATGCGACATTTCCACTTTCGTATTTCTTGCCGATAAAGCGTGTCGCACTCACTTCTTGCATATATGTTTTAACAACCGTTGGCAATGTAATTCTTTTATCTTCAAGTTTTTCCGTAACTTCTGCCAAATGCTTGGCAGGGGAAAGAGTTACATTTGAATTGCCAACATAGTCAGGGGTGGTTAGTTGAACCTCTATTTCCTTTGCTTTATCATACAACACCTTTACTTGCTCGTCATTATGGAAGTCGGCTTGTTCGATTTGCCGAACGAAGTCCAGTACAATCCCTTTTAGTTCATGTAACAATGCTACCTCGCTGTCAATATCGTCTGCTTTTTTGTTTAACACTTCCAATACCACATCGGAATCGGGTGCGGCGAAGATACGCTCAATATCTTTAATTCTGATATTTAGCTTTCGCAAAATAAGGATTTGTTCAATCCGTTTTACGGCATTTTCGTCGTACAGCCTGTAAGCGTAATCGTCGCTTCGAGTACTGGTGATTAGCCCCATATCCTCGTAGTAGCGGAGCGTACGGGTGGTGATGTTGTACTTAGATGAAACATCTTTAATTTTTGCTAACTCATTCATGACAGCCTCCATGTAATAGTAGGATTCATCGGTTAGGTTACCGACGTGAATATATCATGAACTATTACCTAACGGCTTAGTCAAGAGGTTTTTTCTGTAAATAATATACATTTTCTATGTTTGCTGCATTATCGACATAACACGCGATTTTTATAATCAAAACGTCATAATTTATTAAATTAATGCATAATTAGACATATGCTGTAAAGGGTGAGTATGTCAAGTAAAGACCAAAAATTTGTTAATAGCACTTTATATGGATAATATACACCTAAAAATGTGTGTTTAGTTCTATACAGCGTTATGGAATATGCGATAAATAAGCCTCATTAATTACATAACTCGTGTATTGTTCTAACGCTTCGCGCGCACTTCCGTGATTCGGTTCCTTTGATAATATATTTTCGATACACTCATCAACTGAAGTAGGCGGGTTTGCATTTAAAAGCTCTTTATATATGTTTTTTAGGATTGTAAGATGCGCAATCATCTCATTTGTATATTGGCTTTTGGATTTAGCGATGTTATTAGAACCCTCCTTCGTAGCTTTTTCTTTCACATAAATAGATAAATCCTTTTTATGGTGCCTTAGCGCATCTAGTAATAAACCCTCCTTTTCTAGCCCCAAAATCATTTGCGCAGGAGACGCATTTGGAATTTGCATGTTATAAGGTAGGGACTGTTCGTAAAAACTTCTCAAGCCATGCATTATCATTGTTAGACCTCCAAAATAAAAGAATAGCCAAGTTCGCATTATAGCCATAACATGAAGTTCATTTTTTATCTTTCAAATCACACTATTTGTCAATATAATACATTTTTCGACATATGCTGTGAAGGGTGGAAATAACGCAGCTCGAGAAATTTTGCCACAAAAAACTCAAATATGTGATAAAATGGCTTTGCCAGCTTAACAATTATGTACCACGATGAGTGTGGTACGTAGTTTATATTTTGTGAATATGGAGGGTATAAAGCTTGAAAATTGAAGTAACGGCTGTAAAGCACGAGGAAAAAGAAATATTGTTAAACCTTATGGAAAAATATGAGTACGAGTTATCACAGTATTTTCACTATAATGAAGTGAATGAATTGGGACTTTATGACCTCGGCAATTTCGACTACGTTGATAGCTTCTATCACAAAAACGCAAAGAGATGGGTTTTCTTTATTAAAGTAGATGGTAAATTGGCGGGTTTTGCTATGATTCATAGCGATAATTTTTACTTGGAATCCAGAAAAGCAGATTTTATTATGGCTGATTTCTTCGTAATGTACAAATATAGAGGTATGGGTGTCGGAAAATTCGCCGTGAATTATTTATTCGATAAATTTAAAGGGTTATGGCAACTTACCGTATGCAATAGAAATACCAATGCAGTATTGTTCTGGTTAAAGGTTATCGGCGATTACACAGAGGGCAAATTTGAACTTTTGCCGTCCGAAGGTGTGGATGAAGACAATCCGGGAGATGAAAAGAACTTCAGAGTATTTCTTTATTCGACCTAAGGATTTTAAAAATTTACTCTAACGTGACTTGCTTTCGGGGTTTAATTATAAATTTGATAACATCCATGATTTGCCGGAGATTGAACGCAATCCCACATTTAAACAACGACAAGTTTTTGGAAAACCAAGAGATAAGCGTTGTTGAAATTTAATGGGGGTTTATATGAAAAAAATATTTATAGCTTTTGCTGCCATTATAGTCGTTGCAGCAGCAGTTTTTGTTATTGCACGGGATATAACAGTGGAAATCGAGTATCACCCCACCGAAGAGGCGTTAGCGGAATCCCTCGAGCCTTCGCCGACACCCGTACCTTTACCTGCGCCGGAGCCGGAAATCATTTGTCTCGCATTGCCCGAATACATCCCTACTCCACTAACCTACGAAGAGCAACTCGCTGCGTTAACCTCCTATGCGTTAAACCGTCATGCCCAAGCACAGGCACAAGGCATAAATATCAGTCTCGGCAGGCACATGGCTTCCGATATGGAGGCTTTTTTGGACGCAATCCATGCGAGCCAAAGCATGGATTGCCTGCAATATGCTATTGATACTTTCAGAAATGCGATAATCGACCCCGCCGACAGATATCGGCCTTTTTTGGCGACTATTGCACAGGGCGAGGATTTTCCGCAAAAGCGGCATTTGCGCGGGGCGTGGATTGCCACTGTTTTGAATATAGACTGGCCTTCTGTGGAGGCACGTGGGACTTCGCCTGCGCATGTGGATTTGCAAAAGTATGAGCTGCGCCAACGCTTCGACGAGATTGCGGATTTGGGCTTTAATGCGGTGATTTTTCAGATAAGTCCTACGGGTGACGCTTTTTTCCGCTCGGAAATTTCGCCGTGGTCGGCTTGGCTTACGGGGGAAACTAATTTTACGGGGGTGCTGCGCGATTCGGGCGGGGTGGAGTTTGACCCCCTTGAGTATGCTATTAGGCTTGCTCGTGGGCGTAATATCGAATTTCACGCATGGTTTAATCCTTACCGCATTACCCATACTTTGGCAAATTATCGCGAGATTACGCTAAGCTCTACAGGTGAGCCTGTTACGAGCCTTGCGCAAATTAGACAGGAATGGTCACAAATTCCCGGTACGGCGTTTTATTTATTTGACGAGCATGTAAAAATCGGAGAAAACCGCTACGTCGTAGACCCCGGCACGCCGGGCGTAAACGACTGGATTGTACGCCGTGTGCTGGAGGTTATCGAAAACTACGACATAGACGCCGTGCATTTTGACGACTACTTCTACCCGTCGGACTTCCCTACCCGCGCCACGCCTGCCGAGCGCAGGCAAAACACTGAGAAAATGATACGCGAAGTAAGCGAGGCCATCCGCGAAGCCGCTCCATGGGTAAAATTCGGCATAAGCCCCGGCGGAGTATGGAAATCCTCGGCAGCGGGAAACACAGGCCTCGACGGTGGCGGCTTCGACGCGGGGACAGGCTCGCCTTCTACCACTACTTGGTCTAATTATCATTCTTCCTTTGCGGACACTCGCCGTTGGGTGATTGAAAATTACATTGACTACCTCACCCCGCAAATTTATTGGGAATGGACTCATAACACCGCGCCCTACGGTGTAATTGCCGACTGGTGGGCGCGGCTATTCCACGATTTTGGCGAAAACGGGGATTTGCGAAATTCCCGAGGCGAGCATACAAACGCCCAGCTTTTTATCGGCGTTGGGCTTTACCGAATGGATAATATGTACCGCTCAGCACGGGTAAGCGTTCCGCAAAAATGGCGAAACGCNCCCGCCTACGAATACGAAGGCAAACGCACCCTCCTCCGCCAAGAAGCCTACAACTTAGGCAACCCCAACATCAGCGGCTCGATGATTTTCTCCCAAAACCAAATGCGCCCCGGTAGAGAACACGGCATGAGATACACCATGGAAACCCTACGCGGCGGTATGTGGCGATGCCCCGCGCTTGTACCACCAATGCCACACCTGGGCGGCGCAGCCCCCTCTCGCCCAACAAACCTACGCACCGAAGGCACAACAATCTCATGGGAAAACACCGAGACAAGCACCGACCCGCTAATCGCGCCACGATATTTTGTAATCTACCGCGCCGCCACGGAGCGCATTAACATCAACAACCCCGCAAATATTTTCAAAATCATCCCCGCGCAATCGGGACAAATATATTACTATGTAGAAATCCCACAAAGCGTGGACGGCTACCACTTCGCAATAACCGCAGTAAATCGGCTCCACGATGAAAGCACTGCGACCGCGCAGTAATTTTTTATCTCCGATTTGGGCATGTTAAAACAAAAAGGAGATACAAGATGAACTGGAATTTGGAACATACCTATTCGGAGTTACCGGAAATATTCTTCAGATACCAAAAGCCCGAAATCGCGCCCGCGCCTAAAATGGTGATATTTAATGAAGGTTTAGCAAAAGACTTGGGGCTAAACCCAAACGAACTGCAGGACATGCCGGAAATATTTTCGGGCACAAAGCTGCCGTCGGGGGCTAAGCCCATATCTCAGGCGTATGCGGGGTATCAGTTTGGACATTTTACAATGCTTGGCGACGGGCGGGCGGTTTTGCTTGGCGAACAGATTACGCCCGACGGGCGGCGGTTTGATATTCAGTTAAAGGGGTCGGGGCGCACGCCTTTTTCTCGTAACGGCGACGGTTATGCGGCTTTGCTGCCCATGCTTAGGGAGTATATTATTAGTGAGGCGATGTTTGCGCTTGGGATTCCGACTACGCGGTCTTTGGCGGTTGTGCTTACGGGTCAGGATGTTTTTAGGGAGAAGATTTTACAGGGTGCGGTTTTGACCAGAGTGGCGTCCAGCCATATTAGGGTGGGGACATTTAATTATGTTTCGGCGTTTGGGACGCAGGAGGATTTGCAGGCACTGGCGGACTACAGCATATGGCGGCATTTTCCCGAGATACAAGAGACTGACGATAAATATGTACTTTTTCTGCGAAAAGTCGCGGAGCGGCAGGCGTCGCTAATAGCAAAATGGCAGCTCGTCGGCTTTATCCACGGCGTAATGAACACCGACAACATGGCGATTTGCGGCGAGACCATCGACTACGGACCCTGCGCATTTATGGACACCTACGACCCAAACACTGTTTTTAGCTCAATAGACACGGAGGGGCGTTACGCATACAAAAACCAGCCAAAAATAGGCGCGTGGAATTTATCCCGTCTCGCAGAGGCACTGCTTCCCCTGATTGGAAAAAATCAAGCAGCAGAACAAATCGCACACTACCGCGAATGCTACGAAAAAAATTGGCAAAAAGGAATGCAAGAAAAACTGGGGAACACAAACGAAACCCCCGAAGAATTTTTGCAACGGCTGAAAAAAGACAATCTCGATTTTAACAACAGCTTCCCAAACCCCACCGTCATCCCCAGAAACCACCACGTAGAAGAAGCCCTTTCAGCGGCGGAGCAAGGTGATTTTTCCGTAACGCACAGGCTTTTGGCGGCTCTGAAAAAGCCCCCCGAGGATGCGGGCGAATATTCCCGACCGCCCTCCGCAGGCCGTTGTAATTACAAAACATTCTGCGGGACATAGAATTTTTAATTTTGTGTGACATTTTCAAGATAACCTTGCAAAGCCGTGTTAGCTGTGACAGAATAATGCAAAGGGATGATTGCATTGAAAAAATTGCTCACGTTTATTATATTTGTCGCCGCGTTTTATTCGCAGGTGTATGCCGCGCCCTCGCCTATTTCCGTTACCGTAGACGGCGAGGCTATTAATTTTGACCAAGCCCCGGTTATCGTAGACGGGCGCACTCTTGTGCCGCTGCGTGCGGTTTTCGAGCATGTTGGCTTTGACGTGGAATGGGAGCCTACAATAGAAACCGCAACCCTCGACCGCGACGATTTTACCGTAGTTATTTCTATAGGAAGCCCTACCTTCACAACAAACGGAAGCGTAATTCCGCTGGAAGTCCCCGCGCAAATTATCGCGGGCAGAACTCTCCTTCCCATACGGGCAGTGCTGGAAAGCGTAGGCTATTTTGTAGGATGGGACGCCACTGCAAACACCGTGGTCGTAGCCTCCGGCGGACACGCCGCCGCACCCGGAGCGGGATTTGTCAATGGCCAAATCCCGCTCCTCGACCCACTGCCTCCGCCCGTACGGGAGACGACGATTCCTAACCGTCGCCTAACCGAGCCGGAAATCACCGATTGGATAAACGCCTACCATGCCATGGGCGGCGGAAACGACTTTGAGCGCGAGGTAATCCGCCTTACAAACTTAGAGCGCATAGCGGCGGGACTTCTTCCATTAGAAGAATACGCCCCGCTGATGATGGCAGCCCGCTTCAAATCCCAAAGCATGTACGACCTAAGCTACTTTAGCCACACAAGCCCCGTATACGGGCATTTTGCCAACATATCCCGCGAGGTATTTGGCCTGCCCGTGCGCTCCATGGGCGAAAACCTAGCCAGCGGCCACCGCCACCCCGAGGACGTAGTAACAGGCTGGATGGAGTCACAAGGCCACCGCGAAAACATTCTAAACCCGATATACACACGCATAGGCGTAGGATTTTACAACAATCGCTGGACACAAAAATTTAGCAGCTAAGGAGATACAAATGGAAAAAAGAGTAGAAGCAATTGCAGACATGAACGTAGACTTCGCCCAATGGTACACAGACGTAGTGCGCAAGGCCGAAATGGCCGAGTATTCCGAAACAGGCGGCTGTATAATCTACAAGCCCTACGGCTACGCCATCTGGGAACTAATCCAAAAAAACCTAGACGAACGCCTTAAAAAAACAGGCCACGAAAACGTATACATGCCAATGCTAATCCCGGAAAGCCTGCTGAAAAAAGAAGCCGACCACGTAGAGGGCTTTGCGCCCGAGGTGGCATGGGTAACGCACGGCGGCTCGGAAAAGCTGCAAGAGCGTTTTTGCGTACGCCCCACATCCGAGACGCTGTTTTGCTCGCATTATGCAAACGCAATCCAGTCATACCGCGACCTTCCAAAGCTGTACAACCAGTGGTGCAGCGTAATGCGCTGGGAAAAAACAACCCGCCCCTTTCTGCGCGGCCGTGAATTCCTATGGCAAGAAGGCCACACAGCCCACGCCACAGCAGAAGAATCCCGCGCCGAAGCCCTCGACATCCTAGACACCTACGTAGATATCTCCGAAAACGTACTGGCCATGCCCTGCATAAAAGGCCAAAAAACCGAGCGCGAAAAGTTTGCGGGCGCGCTTAACACATTTACATTCGAGAGCCTGATGCACGACGGCAAAGCCCTTCAATCGGGAACAACACATGATTTCGGTGATAAATTTGCCAAGGCGTTTGGCATTCAATATTTGGACAAAAATAATAAGCAGCAGCACGTTCACCAGTCATCATGGGGAATAAGCACCCGCCTAATCGGCGCAATCATAATGGTACACGGCGACAACAACGGTCTCGTTTTGCCGCCAAACGTCGCGCCCATACAAGTGGTAATCGTCCCCGTAGCCTCCCACAAAGAAGGCGTAGTGGAAAAAGCCACCGAGTTATACGAGACACTGGCAAAAAGCGTCCGTGTAAAACTCGACAACTCCGACAAAAAACCCGGCTGGAAATTTGCAGAATACGAAATGAAAGGCGTCCCTATCCGCCTGGAAATAGGCCCAAAGGACATCGAGCTAAACCAATGCGTAATAGCCCGCCGAGACACAGGCGAAAAAATAACCGTATCACTGGACAAACTGGAAACAGTCGTTAACGAGACCCTAAAATCCATCCACAAAAATATGTACAACAAGGCAAAAGCCCGCCAAGACGAAAACACCCGTAAAGCCACCACCCTACCCCAACTAAAAGAAATCCTCGACACAACCCCCGGCTTTGTAAAGTCCATGTGGTGCGGCGAGGACACCTGCGAAGTCCGCATAAAAGAAGAAGCCACAGCAACAAGCCGCTGTATGCCCTTCGACCAAGAAAAAATTGACGACAAATGCGTAGTGTGCGGCAAACCCGCAGATAAGATGGTGGTTTGGGGCAGAGCTTATTAAGACATTTTATTATACTTTTCCACACATGCCGTTATCGCTGAGATAACGGCATTTCTAAAGCCATTTTTTTCCAGTTCGCAGACGGCGGCTATTGTTGTTCCGCCGGGGGAGCATACTGCGTCGCGTAGCTTTGCGGGGTGTTCGTTTGTTTCTTGCAGCATTTTTGCTGCGCCCAGCAGGGCTTGGGTGCTGATTTGCAGGGCTTGGGCGCGGGGTAGACCGTGCTTAACACCTGCGTCTGCCATTGCTTCTATAAACATGAACGCGTATGCCGGGGATGAGCCTGCCAGTGCCGTGTATGCGTCGAAGAGGCGTTCCGGCAGGATTTCTGTTTTGCCAACACTGTTGAAGATGTTTAGCACTTGAGCCAGCTCCGACTCTGTGACGTTTTCGCTTGCGCATACTGCTGTCATCCCATGGTTTACCATTGCCGGCGTGTTTGGCATGGTTTTTATGATTTTTCCGCCGCCGAGACGTTCCTTTACATATGAAATGCTTATGCCTGCGGCTATGATGATTACCAATGCGTTTGGGTTTATCGTCGCTTTTATTTCGGAGATAACTGCGTCGTAGATATGCGGTTTTATGCTTAGGAAAATTATTTCGGATTGTGCAGTCGTGGCATTGTCTTTTGACGCCACGACACCGTGTTTTTCTGCCATATATGAAAGCCGTGCTTTGTCCATGTCCGACGCTATGATGTCGGACGGCGTTACTGCGCCCGCTTTTATCGCGCCTGCTATTATCGCTTCCGCCATGTTACCCGCACCTATAAAGCCTAGTTTTTTTGTCATTTTTACCCACTCCTTCACTCTATAATACAGGAAATGACTTGGAAGCACAAATTATTTATCGTGTTGCGATAATTATTTATTGTAATGATTGCGTTTATCGCATATAATTGTCTTGAGGTGATGATATGAATACTTTAAAACTATGGTTTAGCAAGGAAATCGAGGAGGAAAAAGCGCGGAGCATAGCGGGAGCCGCTAAGTGGATATGTCGGCTTTTTGTTATATTTTTCATATATAGCATGATTATCGGTATTTCCGGGCGACAGACCTTTATTTTGCATAGCAATACAGGCACATATGAAGGAATGCGGCTTGTGGATGGGCGCGATAATGAATGGACACGTGGGGATGGGCTTATTACTGCCTCGCCGGGGACTTTTAGGCTGTTTACCAATCTCGATAATGGGGTGGATTTTATCACGCGGGTTGCTCTTTCTGCTTCTCATATGGCTTTTGCGTTGCCTTTTGGTCTTTCATTTTTGTTGCTTGCACGAGTGCTTGATAATGTACAAAAGGGGCAAATTTTTACGAGGGCAAACGCAATCTGCTTGCTGTGGTTTGGGCGCGTCCAAGTTGTTACACATCTTTTTTCGCCTATTTTAATATTTGGCATTATTGCGTTAGCCAATATATTTACAGACAGCCGTATTCAGTATACCGGCAATCCTAATGCTTTGGTAAATGCGATTCCGTTTTTGGCGTTTAATGTGGCGGCACATATCATTTTGCATGGCGTAAAGCTGCAAGAAGAGGTGGACGCTACGGTATGATTATCATACGACTGGACAGGGTGTTGGCCGACCGCAAAATGCGGCTCAACGACCTCGCGGAAAAAGTCGGCATTACAAATGTTAACCTCTCATGCCTAAAAACCGGGAAGGTGAAAGCCGTGCGCCTTTCGACGCTGGACTCGATATGTAAAGTGCTGGATTGCCAACCGGGAGATATTTTGGAATACGCCCCGGATTAAAAAGGAAACGCCAACTGACGAGTTTTTTATTTCAAATTTCTTGACGCATATGTGGCAATTTGCTAATCTCCCAGTGGGTGAAGAAAATGAAAAACTACAAAGCGGCAATAATAGGTATGGGAAACGTCGCGCCAATGCACATAAAATCATTGGAAACCATAGGCGTAGAGGTAGCGGCGGTTTGTGATATAAAGCTGGCTCCGCCTGCTTTTTCGGATTATAAAGAGATGTTGGCGGCGGGCGGATTTGATGTTGTACATGTATGCCTGCCGCATTATTTGCACGCGGAGGTGAGCATAGCTGCGTTGGAAAAAGGGATACATGTACTCTGCGAAAAGCCGATGGCGACCACGGTAGCCGATGCGGAGGCAATGCTGGCCGCCGCAAAAAAAAGCGGTGCGAAGCTAAGTGTAGTTTTCCAAAATCGCTACAGCCCGGGTGCGCAGTTGATAAAATCCACGTTGCAAAGCGGAGAGCTTGGCGCGGTAAAAAGCGGCTGGCTACGCGTAACATGGCTTCGTGACGAAGGCTACTACGCCGCAAGCGACTGGCGCGGAAAATGGGCAACCGAAGGCGGCGGCGTGTTAATCAATCAATCCATCCACACCTTTGACATGGTGAATTATTTCTTGGGTAATCCGACGGCGGTGGACGCCAATATTGCAAACCGCGCACATCCGTACATCGAGGTTGAGGATGTTGCCGAGGGTGTGATTTTCTATGGCAAGACGGCGATTTCCTTTTTCGTAAACACCTATCACCCCTACGACGCACCCGCAAGCATAGAGCTAATCTGCGAAAACGGTCGCGCCAAGCTAATCGGAGAAAACGCAACGATAACATTTGCCAACGGGCAAGAAAAAACCGCCGGCGCAGACATAGACGCACAACGGAAATTTAGGATGAAATCATACTGGGGCGTATCGCATATAAAGCAAATAAAGGCATTTTACGATACGCTGGAAACAGGCTTGGAATGCTCCGGCCTACAAACGCAAAAATTAATTAATGGGATATATGAGAGTTCAAAAACTTGTTCAAAACATTATCCACTTCTTTGATGTCGATGGGTTTTGTGATGTAGCCATCAAAGCCGTTTTGCAAAAACATTTCGGCTTTGTCGGTGATTGCGTTGGCGGTTAGGGCTACTATGGGGGCGGTGTAGCCTTTTTCGCGCAGGAGGGTGGTGGCTTCCAGTCCGTTCATTTGGGGCATCATGTAGTCCATAAAGATTAGGTCGTAGGTGTTGCCCGCTTCTATTTTTTCTATGGCTTCCAAGCCGTTTGCGGCCATGTCTACTTTTAGCTCGTATGGCTCCAGAATGCCTTCTGTTACATATAGGTTTATTTCTACGTCGTCTACTACAAGCACGCTTGCGTTTGGCATTTTTTTACGCACAAAGCCGATGGACGGGTCTTTGGGAAGACGGTCGGTGCGTAAGTTTTCTGCGGCTTCTGCGCCCAAAATTTTGTCGTTAATTGTTTTTTGCGGAAGGCGTACCGTAAATTTTGAGCCTACATTTGGGGTGCTTTCTACGGATAGCTCTGCGTTCATCAGTGACGCCAGTTTTTTTGTGATGGGTAGGCCAAGGCCTGTACCCTCTACCGTTACACCGCCAAGCTCTGTCGTAAACCTTGCGTAGTCTTCGAATAAAATTTTTAGCTGCTCGTGGTCTATGCCTACGCCTGTGTCTATGATGTTAAACTCCATCATTACGCCGTCATTTTTTGGCTCGTAGGCGATGTCCATGGTGACTTCTCCGGAGTGCGTGTATTTAAACGCATTGGAAAGCAGATTGTTAAGCACCTGCTTTATACGGGTTGCGTCGCCCACCGGCATGGCGGGGATAAACTCGTCTACTTCCAGAATAAATTTTACTGGTTTGTTTTTAAGGCGTGGGGTGTTGATGTTTATTACGTCTATGAGAAGTCTTTCCAGGTCGTATTCTTCTTGTGCTATGTCCATTTTGCCTGTTTCTATTTTTGTTAGGTCCAAAACGTCGTTGATAATGTCCAGCAGCAGGTTGCTGGACGAATTTATCTTGCCTAACGCGTCTATCGTGTCCTTTGGAAGTTGCGGCTTTTGCAGCAGAATATTTGTGATACCCATGATTGCGTTCATTGGGGTGCGGATTTCGTGGCTCATGCTTGCCAAGAAGTTGGACTTGGATTTGTTTGCCGCTTCTGCCATTTTTACGGCGTTTTGCAGCTCGCGTTGCAGGTTTACTATTTTTAGCTGGTTGCTTACGCGCAGCTTTACTACCTTTGTATCGAAGGGTTTTCTTATATAGTCCATCGCGCCTATGGACAGGCCTTCGCTTTCTTTGTCGTTTGTTTGCATTCCTGTGATGAAGATTACGGGGATTTCTGCGGTACGTTTGTCGCTTTTTAATTCTACCAAGACGTCAAAGCCGTCCATACCGGGCATTATTACATCCAGCAAAATAAGGTCGGGCAGTGACTCCTTTGCTTTGATAATCGCGTTTGCACCGTCTTTTACCGCATAAATTTTATAGTCGGAGCGCAGAATATGCGAAAGCTCCATTAGATTTGATGTGTCGTCGTCTACGATTAGGATACTGTTTTTATTTTCATTCATTGGCATTTGCCTCCATTTCGCGTATTAGGTCATCAAATATTTGCTCGGCTTGCTTAAAATTAAAGTCTTCCATGTTTTTTATCAGGTCGTCGCTGCCTTTTATCATGCGTAGCTCCGGGATGAGGTTTAGACATTCCGGGTCGCTGTCCTTTAGGATTGGCTCAAGCTGTTGCAGAACGCCCAAGGCGTCCTTTGGGCTAAGGAACTCTTGCAGCATTGCATTTTCGCTTATAGCCGGTATTAGCTCGGCCAGTACCATGGATAATTCTATCGCAAGCGTTTGTATTTGCTCGGGGGTGGTGGTGTTTTCTCCGCCCTTTAGTGCTTCTTCTACCGTGTATGCGGCTTTTTGTAAAAGCACCTTGTTTAGCTGGCCGGCATTTCCTTTTAATGAATGTGTCAGCCTGTGAGCCAGCTTTATGTCTCCTGTTTCCAGTGCGGTTGTTATTTCGTCAATTTTATTTGTGTTGGATTTTACAAAGTTGTTCATTAGCTTTTCTTGCAGCTCTTTGTCTTTTTTTGTGTCGTTTTCCTGCCAGGCCTTTAGCTCAAAATATTTTAGCAGGCACATCCAAAGCTCTTGGCCGGAGAATGGCTTACCCAGATATCCGTCCATCCCTCGCTCTTTGTACAGCTTTTTGTCGTGTTCCATTACATTGGCGGTGAGTGCTACTATGGGTGTTCTTATGTTAAGCTCAAGGATTTTTTCTACGGCTTCCAGCCCGTCCATCACAGGCATGTGGATGTCCATAAAGATGAGGTCGAACATTCTTTTGCCTTCTCGCAGGCGGGATTGGATGGTCTCTACGCCTGCTTTTCCGTTTTCTGCGATTACGGCGTCTATGCCTACGCGGGAGAGATGTTCTTTTAGTACCTGTTGATTCATGCTATTGTCTTCGCATACTAATACTTCGCCTTTAAATGTGGGCTTTTTCATGTCGTGAGAAATAAACATTTTGTCGGTATCTGTTTTTGCGGTGATGGTGTCGAAGGTTAGGCGGAAGCTGAATTTGCTGCCTAAACCCGGTGTGCTTTGTACCAGTAGCTCGCCGCCCATAAGCTCCACCATGTTTTTTGTGATGGAAAGCCCAAGGCCTGTGCCGCCGTATTTGCGGGTAGTACCCGTGTCTGCTTGGCGAAACGGCTCAAATACTATGGCCTGTTGTTTTTGGGTCATGCCTATGCCGCTGTCTTTAACTTCGAATTTTATCGTGATTGTGTTGTCGGTTTCGTTTTTGGTTTCTGCCGAGAGGTTGATTATGCCTGCGTTTGTAAATTTTACTGCATTGGCGAGTAGGTTCATCAGGACTTGGCGTAGCTTTACAGGGTCGCCAAGGGGTATTTTTTCGGAATGCTCGGCGTAAAAATGTAATGTAAGATTTTTTTCCAAGGCCTTTGGCATGATGGCGGTGCGGCAGCTTATAAATAATTTTTGTATATCGAAGGGTACCCTTTCCAGTTCCATCCTGCCGGATTCTATTTTGGAAATGTCCAAGATGTCGTTGATTGTTTGCATTAGCCAGTCGCTGTTTTCTTTGATTTTGCCAAGATAGTCGCGTGTTTTTGGAGAAATTTCGTCGTCGAGGGCAAGCTCGGAAAAGCCTATGATACTGTTCATGGGGGTGCGGATTTCGTGGCTCATGTTGGCCAAGAAGTCGGTTTTTGCTTGGTTTGCCGTCTCTGCGGTTTCGTAGGCGCGGTGGCGGTCGTTGTCGGTGATTACCAGCGACATGATGTCACCCAGGGACGACGCGTAGTTTTTTTCTTCGAGTGTCCACTCGCGGGATTTTGTACCGTCCGAAAACTCCTGCTCAAAGCTTATTAGGCCGTATATTTTGCCTTCTATGCGAATGGGGGCTTCCAGCAGTGCGCATATGTCTTGGTTGTAGCAGTTTTTGATTTCGTTATCTTCTCGGGTATTGTTTATCACTACCAGACGCTCGTTTTTTAGTGCCTGCAAATAGTTTGGGCAGTTTTCGAATGAGAATTTATCGAGATAGCCGCTTCTTTTTAATGCGGCGTCGTAGAAGTATAGGTTATCCATCTCGCTTTGGTCTTCGGATATTTGCCATACTGTTACATGGTGTACGCCCAAGGCGACTGCGGATTCCTGCGCGATAAATGCTATTGCATCCATTACATTTTCGTCAAATAGTAATGGTGAATTTGTGATTTTTGCAAGGGACTCGCCCAGGATTTTTGCGGTGTTGTATCCTTTTTCCAGTGACTGCTCCAGCAATCTGTGCTTTGTGATATCGCGTGCTATGCCTATCAGCCCTATTTTTTTGCCGTCCAAGGTGAGAGGTGCCCTTATCGTTTCGTAGTATGGTATTGTGCCGTTTGCGTGGGGTACGCGTTCTTCCGTTGTGGTAAGCTCGCCTTTTTCCATAAGGGCGGTATCTGCCTCGGCCAGTCTTTTTACAAGCTCGGGGGGCAGGCCGGATTCTTCGTCGGTTTTGCCTCGCAGGGCCTCCTTTTCGCAACCAAAAACATTGGCAAAGGCGTCATTCATATTTGTGTAGCGCAGGTTTTTGTCCTTAACAAAAATTACATCGGGGATGGCATTAAAAAACGTGGAAAGCGTGGCTGTGCGTTCGTCTACAAGGTAGGCCAGCTTTTTGCTTGTGTTTCTGGTTTTTAAAAATAAAATTACGCCGAGTGCGCACATGCACATTAAAAGCAGCCCTGCAACAACAACCCACGGTATTACCGCACGTACAAGCCTCATGCGGTAATCAAATGTGCGGTATCGCCACTGCACCACTATGGTGTCGGTATCTATGAGCCTAAGAGTTTTGTCGATAACGCTGCTTAGGTTTACATGCCAGTTGTAAAACGCAAATGTGGATATAAACTCCTCGCCAAACATTACATTTACTTTAAAATCCATAATTTCGCGGTAGTTTGTGTAATACAAAACCGCGTTATGGTTATTAAATGCCAAATCTATGTCGCCACGCTGCAAGGCGTAAAATTTTTCGTCACGGTTTTCGAAAACATAAACAAGTGTGTGGTTTGGAAACCACGTGTTGAAAATATGCATGTGGGGAGTATCCGCCGTAACACCCACTCGCTTGCCGTATACCCTGTTTAAATTAATATTTGGCTGCTCCTGCAAGGAAATAAGCACGAGGTTTTCTGTTAAAAACTCTGTCTGCGGCCATATAAACCTGTCCTCCATGTCGTAGCTCATCATGGTATGCAGCATTTCTATTTCGCCGTTTTCCAGCATTTTTAAAAGCTCGTTTAAATGTAAGCCCGGCTCGTTTACTACCTCAAAGTACAAGCTTGTGATGTCGGAAATCTCCTCCAGGATATCAAAGCTTATGCCTTCCCACCTGCCCGTGCGCGAGTTGTAAAAGCTGGTGGGGTAATCGTTAAAACGCGCACCTATACGTACGGGTACATTGTATAGCAAAATTGCGTATTCGTAGGGGGTAAGGCTTAATAAAAGCTGATGTCGCAGATAATCCGTATGGCCGAGGTCGTTAAGTTCGTTTATATGGTCGGAAAGCCCGTACTCTAAGGCTCTTTGCACGACGGCGATAATCGGCTCGTATTTTTGGTGTCTTGCGGTAAAGGTTACGGAGGTGTACACCATGGGCATAAAATCCACCGACACTATGGGGCTGTCGATGTCCCAGATAACCCGCAAAACATTTTCGCTAACGAGTGCGTCTGCGTAGCCTCCGCGCAGATGGTAGTAGACCTGGTCGTAGGAGTAGATAAAAACAGGCTCAAACCTGTTGTATGCATATCGCCGCACAAAATCCGAAATCACGGAGTTTTTTATCAGCAGATAGCGCGGAAGACGTGTTTGTCGGATTTGGTAAAGTGGCTCGCTGTATTTTAGCCTATAGTACATAAGGGTGCGCGGGGATATGGTGGAGGTCATAAAAAACTCATTACGTCTTTCTTCGGTAGTCGTGAGTTCGCCTGTAAATTGGATGGAGCCGTCTTTAAGCCCGTCCATTAGTTCTATCCAGTCAAAATGTGTAACCACAAACGGAATATCAAAAAAATCGGAAAGCCATTTGCAAAAATGAGAAGAAAACCCACGCATTACGCCCTCGGAATCCAAAAAGGCCTCGGTGCTTGGCAGCATTCCAAATACAAAATGGTCGTATCGGGCACGCAGGTCGGCTATGGCGTTGATTTCTTCGCGGGTGATGCCCGGGACATCCAGGTATGACTTAAAAACAGGAGGGTCGTCCCTATTGCTGCCGCAGCCTGTAAGGAGAAAAAATAACAAAAGCGATAGAAGTAACTTTGCCATCGTAGCCTCCTATTCTACCGTAACAAGCGGCCTAAGCCGTTCTAAAGTAGCTGCGCCGATACGCGGCACATGAATAAGCTCACCCACGTAGGAAAACCCACCATGCGCCTCACGAAACGTGATGATATTTTCTGCCAAAACAGGCCCAATGCCCGATAGTGTTTGTAGCTCTGCGGAGGTTGCGGTGTTTATGTTAATCAGGCCGTCGGAGCGTGCGCCGCCTTGGGAATGGGCGGCGACGGGCAGGTCTTCGCCTATGGTTGGGATTATTATTTTTGCCGCGTCTTGTAAAACCGCGGCTAGGTTTACACGGGTGAGGTCGGCGTATTTTGTTTCGCCGCCTGCGAGGAGCAGGGCGTCGTTTACCCGCGCACCCTGATGAAGTTCAAAAACGCCGGGATTATGCACCTCGCCGGCTATATGTATGATAATGTATGCCGAGTCGGCTTCGCAGGTAACGGGGGTTGCCCCGCCTGCATGGAAAATAACGTCACCGTCACGTACTACCTCTGCCTCTACGCCTCGCCCCAAGATGTAGATAACGCCGACAACAAAAATACACGCCCCTCCAAGGATAAAGAAGGCGTGATTTTTAATAAAGTCTATGAAGCTACGCATGAGACACTCCTCCTCGTGGGGTCGCTCGAGTAGGGAAATAATAACATGATTTTTACGGTTTGCCAAGCATTCTGCGCAGGTGTCTCTCGGAAAATCCGTATCTTTTAGAAAGGTCTGCGTAGTTGCCGCCCTTAAACTCCTTGTCCAGTTGTTTTACGATACAGCCTGCAAACATATTGCGCAATACGGGGATATGCACCGTAAAGCCACCAAGCTGCTCGGCAAATGTACACACGGTGTCGAAGCCGTGCCGCTGCATAATTATGTCGAAGGGCGGGAATACGTCCTCCGGGTGAAGCAGTGCTGCTTGTCTTAACATTTCTTTGTCCATGGTGCTACCTCCTGTTGTTTGGATTCTAGAATGTATGTTTGTGCCTGATGAGGCTATATTACACACAACGGGAAAACTTGTCAATAGGGTGTGTAAAAAAATTTCAAAATTCAACTGACGATAAATTATCGTCAGTTGAATTTTTCCTTTTTACTTGTCCATATAGCCGTATAGCGGTATAATGCACAAATATGAATAATGATTTTTCCTTGGAGGTATGATAATATGAGACGGTGGATTAGACGGCACAAGCAAGTGCTTGTTATCTTAATCGCTGCTTTTCTTGTTTTGCTTTTGGCCGCGGGGCCTATTATGATGTTTTTTGTCTAAGGGGAATTTTATATGGACGACGATAACAAAAATAACGAAATGGACGATTTGGAGGCGCAGCTGTCTTCGCTTGGTCTTTTTGGTAGTGATGATGACGCCGAAGACGACCCATTTGCCGCGCTGGACGCGCTTTCTAATCCTCCGCCTGCGCCGCCTGCTGCAAAAGAGGCTTCTTTTGACGACCTCGATGATATCTTAGGCGGTGTGGATGAAGCCCCTGCGTCAGACGCCGTAGAAGAATCGGACGATTTTAGCGCGTTGGACGACTTGCTCGGCGGCATGGACATGGACGACACAGAAGAAGCCCCAATCGCAGAAGCTGATACAGTATCCGCAGACGCCGACGATGATTTTAGTGCGTTGGATGATTTGCTCGGCGGAGGCTTGGACGATGATGCCCCGATGGCAGATTCCGCAGACGACAATCCCCTTGCTGCCTTTGACGAGCCGGATTTAAGCGATTTCGACGACCTCGACAGCCTTATGGGTGGTGGCGCGGGTGGTGACGGCGACTACGACGACCTTGACAGCTTGTTTGCCGATTCCGGCGCACCAATGAGTACCGACGGCGGCGAAATGGATTTGGACGCGCAGCTTAACGCGCTGCTTATGGCAGACGAGGCCGCCGACCAGTCTTTTTCTCCGGGGGATATTACTTCGGCAATGCCTACACAATCCGTTTACGACCCCGAAGTCGATGGCATGGGGTCTGTTCAGTATGTAAAAGGCTCCATCGCCAAGGAGGAAGAAAAACCACCCAAGCTTTTCGAAAATATGTCATTCGGCAAGATGGTGGCTACGTTTATTATCGGCGTTTGCCTTATCGGCGTGGGGGCTGTCACTGCTATTATGGCGCATTCTGCTGTGCAGGCGCAGGATAATTATATTGCGTCGTTGGAGCATTTTACGCCCATTGAAATCCCCCTTCACGGCACAACAAATGATATCTTTATCCACGAAAGTGCCGTTATCGGTGGCACTCATGTTACGTTAACGCGTATTTCTGCGGGGTACTCGGGTACATTTATTTACTTTGATGAGCTTTTTGACCCCGATGATTTTTATATTCTGTTGTACAATCAGGCGCGGCATTTGTATGCGCGTACTACCTTTGGCCTGAGCGGCTCGACAGATACGGGTACGGTGCTGCGGTTTGGGCCGCTTACATTTAATACGCTGTTTTTAACACTGCATATGCAGTGCAGACGCAGCGGCGAATTTGCGTTGTTCAGCTATCGTTTTCTTTCGCCGCCGGTGCATGAGGGTCCTGTGTTTATTAATCGTCCCGTTAATGTGGCGGGTGATAGCGAAAGGCCTTCCGGGATTAATATACGGTCTGCCGTTTTTGACAGCTCCAGCAGTACCGTGCATTTTAGTTATGCTCCTTATGCACAGGCCGAGGGCTTTAGCTTACGCAAGCGGGACGATGCTGCATTGCTGAGCTTAACCGACCTTAGCGGCCTTGTTAGCCCAATGACTAACCAAAACGCCGTCGTTTATTTTGATGAATTTGGCATAATGCTGGGTATGTCTGTGTTTGGGCCTGTGTTTAGCTTAGAAAGCACAGTTGGTGTGATTTTTAACGGTCTCGCATACTTTTATCCAAACCCGGAATCGGAAGTTACGCCTTCGCAGCTTTTCGGCAACAATCAGGATAATCCCTTCTCGGTGGAAACAGGTAATTTTATTCTTAACCTGGAAGGCATGGCGCAAGACGGGCCTTATGTTGTGCTTACCATGCACGGGCTAAATGAGGCAAGACGCCGTATTCCTACAGATGTGGATATGGTGCTTCGTATTGACGTCGGTGGCGGCAACTATATAGAAGTCCCGGGCATAACAGGCGTTATGCATCGCGGTACGGATGTCCGCTTTAATATTCAGCCATATCTTAATCGGATACGCGATGCCCATATTTCGCAGTATTCCCTTGTGATTAATCGGATAGATTATGATGTGCCTTCTATGCGTGTGCCGATTAGGGTAAGCAGATTCTATAATATGAAGCATACGCGCCGCACCAACACGGAGACAGCCATCACCGAGGCGTTAAACTCGTTGCTTGCATACAAGTCGGGACAGACTTCGCGGGCGGGGATTTTAGGGGTGTCGGAGGATGTTATTAATTCTCCGATGATTGGCGGGCTTTTTGCCCCTGCTGATTTTGTGGGGCGGCCTATGTTTACGTCTTCTGTTTCTACGGGAGAACTCGTTAGCAACTATGACTATCTCGCCGTTGCCGAAGTGCAATGGACAGCAGGCGAGGGCGCGGATTTCCAATACTTCCGCGAGACGTTTAAAGTTATCGCACGTAGCCGCGACGGAATATGGACCATCGTGGAATTGATTAAAATATGATTGCTCCCGATTATAAATTTGCGTTTATTGCGTGCTGTTTGATTGTGGCTTTATTTTCTTATGCGCGTTGCTACTCCAAAAAGGAATGGAGCCTGCTGGTTTGTGGGCTTGGGTTTACGCTTTTGGCCGACTATTTTTTGGTTTTAAGCGAACAACATCTTTTTGGGGTGGCGGCGTTTTGTTTTGTTCATGTTTTTTATATTTTTAGGGCGGTGGAGTTTAAAAAGTGGATGATTTTGCCGCTTGTTGGTGTTGGTGTGGTTTGGGCTGCGGCTTTGTCGGGCGGGTTTGTTGTTTTTATGGCGGGGCTTTATGCCTTGCTTTTTGCCACTAATATTTTTATTAATTTTAAAACAAAAGCCCGCCGTCCCAAGGTTAATTTTTACCTTGTGATGGTGGGCTTGATTTTGTTCGCGCTTTGCGACATTAATGTTATGCTGTTTAATCTTACACGATATACGGGGATTTCTCACGGGTTTAACGCCTCGTTTACGTTGATTTGGGTTTTTTATTTGCCAAGCCAAGCATTTTTGGCATTGAGTGCCTTGCGATTAACGAAACGCCCAGAATTTGTTGAGCAGGAAGTTTAGCGGCACGGTAAAGCAAAGGTTAACCAGCGGAGCGATAAACTCCGAGATATTTAAGATGTCCACCATAAGAAATAGCGTAGCGGTGCTTAGCAAAAATGTAGAGCCGTATACGACATACATTTTTACAAGCTGAATAGCCGGGCGGCTTGTGCTTGTAAATACAAAGCGTCGGCTTAGGAAAAACGCACTAATGACGCTTATGATAAACGCGATTACGTTAGCCAGCAGATAAAACATACCCAGCAAAACAAGCATGTAGTAAATACCAAGCGCGAGAAATGTGTTAAAAAGCCCGACCAAGCCAAAGCGGATAAATTGCTTAACAAAGGCGAAAAAGTCGTCTTTATTGTAAATGTCCAAGAGGTTTAAAATTTTCATTTTTCAATTATACCATGATTTTGTTCAATCTTCAATCAAGCTAAACCCAGTATATTCAAGGTTTTCCATGCTCAAAATCTGTCTAAAACAAGCAAAAAACAGATTCATTTGCTTTATTCAACATTGTTATAAAAGCCCCTGTGTCAATCAATAAATCATGTTGAATTACAGGCAAGTTTCTGTTTTGAAAATCTACAGAAAGAAAAGACAAGTGCATTGTACGTCCGTATTCATCATCTAACTTTCTGTAAATACCATTTTCCCTGCCTTCCCAGGGGCTGTCCGCAACAAGCATTGGAATGCCTGTTTCCATTGGAACACCTATTTCAAAATCACAATCTCAAAATCACAATCAATAACATATACCCATTTATCCGCAAACTTTTTCCGCATTTCTTTTTTCGTCATGCGCTTAGGGTTTTCCAAAATCATATACATACTGCAATACCTCCTACATTGTTTTTCACAAGCCCATTATAACACAGATTC
>WQRQ01000014.1 GCA_009786685.1 Defluviitaleaceae bacterium | reverse complement strand
AACCCATTAGCGTTTTTTCTATTAACTTTTTTTCATTATCTTCATCCTTTCTTGTTCTACTTTAACATACTTTTGCTTAAGTTGTTGGCATTGAGCGTCAATCTATTTTTCGACAAGTAAATGGTTAATTCTGTCTATTTCTCTTTTCTGTTAATTTTTTATGCTCTCGTCAAAGTTAATGCGTTAAAAATTTTGAAAAATAATTTTCAAAATGCAAGCTCGTTTTTTGTTGTCGAAATTTTACCTTGCGAATATTGTCAAAATGGCTTAAAATAAGGACAAACAGGCGGTTTGCTTATTTTTTGGTTAATTACATACGCTACAACGATAGGCCTAATAAAAGGCGTAGCGTCCTTCAAGCCGGAGAGAGGCGTGAGGCTCTCAACGTACGCAATCCGCTGCATAGAAAATACCATACCTATACAAAGGTAACAGTGATATCTTGTGGTGTTTTATTTATTTGACTTCGGGTCAAGTTGACCCGAGGTTTACCACTCCTTAATTTCATTTTTCATTGGTTAAAATCCATAAGAAATGCACGAATTAAGTTGGCAATTCTTTCGGGCTCGTATTGATGTAAAAAGTGACCGCTATCAAAAAATTCAATTTGAGCGTCGGTAGCCCGTGCAAATTCTTCTTGATATGGAATCCAAAATGCCCCAATTTCATAAGCAAACTCTCTTGATGTTAAAAGTAAAATAGGCAAATGGGGAATACCGTTATCCATTACCATCTGTGCATTTGTAATGGCATATCTCGTTTCTGCAAATGCAGTTCTATTCATGGCGTTACGGTATAATAAAAGTCTTGCTCTGTCATATTCGTCTGGCGTAAGCAGTTGTCCGTATGGATAGATTTGAGTGCGAATGAAAGAAAAGCGTTGCAAGCCCATCCATGAAAGCATACGGAATATTTGCGCTTCAAAAACCCTACCGTCAATATGACCGCCTAAATAAACGGCAGGGTGTGCCATGTCAATCCCTATTATTCCAATAACTTCTTCCGGATAAAGTTGCGCCCAACGCAACGCTTCTATCCCACCCATCGAAGCAGGCAACAAAACAAACGAACCTGTTTCACCAAGTTCAAATAATGCGGCTCTCATTTCCGATACAATGGTGTCTACATCTCTTGGCGCATCTGTAAAATCAGAATAGCCATATCCAAATTTTTCGATTACCGCAATACGATAATCGTCTGTCAGCAATGAATAAAGAGGTCTAAAATCATATGCAGGCGCAAATGTTCCGTGTCCCGAAAGAAAAACAAGAAGCGGGGCTTCGATATTATCCCCTGCAATATAGACGTGCATTTGCCTACCATTTACTTCAACCATGTAGCCAATAGGCACAAGTTGGTCACGCTCTATGCGTAAATTTATTCTGTGAAAAATCGTTACGCCAAGTAGAAATGCTATAAGAAGTGCAATAATAACACCTATACCCATTCCAATTTTTTTAAAAGTTTTTTTCATACAGCTATCATCCTTTGCCTCTTGTTGTCGATTTTTCGTTCAAAAAATCTGCAATTCCACGGACAAGAATTTTTAACCCTTGTTGCCGACTTTTATTGCCATAATCTTGTTCACTTGTTGCGAGTTCCCTAAGCGAATCTGTGAGATAGGCAAGCGTTCCCCCATCTTCCTCTGAAAGCCCAAATAATTCCCCTACTTGTGCGAGATTATTATGTGACTTTAATTTTTCCTGCTCCCTTGTTTTGGCGGGCAGTTTACGCATAAGATAGTGCATATCTTCGGATTTCAAGTACAAAGCAATGCTATCGGGAGCAAGATAAACGTCAAAAAGCATTCGTTCAACATTTTCTCTGAAATTTTCCGCACTATAAGAAAGATTCATCATAGTTTCAAATGTTTTACGTTCAGATTGACTTATCGTTTCGTAAAGAAGCTCCTCCTTTGATTGAAAGTAAAAATAAAACGAGCCTTTCGCTATTCCAACTGATTTTGTAAGGTCATCAACAGTTAAACGTCGCAGTCCTTTGTTTTTAATTAGTGTAATACTTGCTTGGCGAAAAGCATTTTTAGTTGTTTCGCGTTCATCGTTACTAATAGCCTTTGGCATACCTTACTCCTTTTCATGATGACCTTTATTGTTCAATATGGTCACTATAAAATAATACAATCTAACTGTCAATCAATAATAAAAATAACAATCCCAATAAAAAACGCCGCTTCTTTTGAGTCAAAGAAACGGCATTTATGTGTAGGTTAGCTCGGTTATTGGTTTATTTTGTGTAGTACCTTGTACTGGATTGATTCAATCATAATATCAAGAATCTCCAGCTTTTTTTCTTTTGGAAAGGATTGGAGTCCTTTCTCCACCTGCGCAGCATAGAAATCGATTAGTGTTTCTTCAAAACGGCGTATGGCGTTCTCGCTCTTTGGTAGGTGCAGGGTTGACTTTATTTCCTTTTTCTGTCGCCCTATAAGAACTTCTCCTTTCGCAAATAAATAAATTCTATTCATACAAAAAGCTCCCTATGATACGGGAGCCAAAAATTATGTAAACATTATAGGGCTTTGATATTACTTACTATTCATCCTCCATTGTCTTGGTGACAAACCCATCACGGCTTTAAACGCACGTGAAAAATTAAATGTATTGGAATAACCTACCGTAAGACTTATTTCCCCTATTGTCTGGTGGGTAGTTCTCATTAAATCGCAGGCTTTATTAATACGGTATTTTACCAAAAAATCTCGCAAGCTTGTACCCATGTTGCTTTTAAATATCTTGCTTACATGGCTTCTGTCCAGGTTTAAAAATGCTGATATATCTTCTACATTAATATCACTGCGGTAGTTTTGCTCTATATAATTAAGTATTTCTCGGGTATAAAAATTTTTAAGGCTGCCCCCGGTTGCTTCTTTGCGAGACGCGCTGGATTCTACCAAGCCGCTTAAAAATAAATAGCATTGGCCAATCAATTCAAGAGGCGGGGCGTTCATGTTGTTAAACATATACACTAGGGCCTCTTTCATTTTTTGTGCTTCATTTTCATTTTTTGGATTGTAGACAGGGTTATTAAAAGACAGCCCTGCCTGTGTTACAAATTCTTGCGATTTTAAACCGCCAAATTCTATCCAGCAGTATTCCCATGGGTTGTCTTTGTTGGCGCGGTATGTGTTTTCTTGCTTAGGCCATATCATAAAGCCCTGCCCTGCTTCGAGTTGGTATATGTGGTTTTGCCCTGCTTCATCCTTAGAATCAAGCTCGCCCTTGCCCGACAGAACGTAATGGAACAAAAAATTATTGCGACGTGCAGGGCCAAAGCCGTGCAAAGGGTCGCAATGCTGATGCCCAAACTGATATATGCACAAATCTACAAAGTTGTTTTCCGGAAAAATTAACCCAACTGGATTTGCCATGCGAAGGCTCGCCTCCTTTTATGTACTCAACCGATTTCATTATATCATTTTGGGTTATGTTTTTGCAATTATTTTGTTTTTGTAATCGTTTTGAAATATTAAACACTTTTTAGCATATTTGCACAGGATTTTAAACGGTATATACTGTTGGTACAAAAATTACATGTGCATATTAACCATCAAAAGGAGCGTGGTGAAGGAAATTGTAGTAATTATTGTAGTGGCGACATAGACTTTTATGTAAATTTAAACAAATTTTAAAAAATGAGAGGAATGGTACAAGAATGAAAAAGTTATTAGCACTTATTTTTACAATTGCAATGGCGGGATTGTTATTATCCGCATGTGGCGGCTCTGACGACCCGGCTCCGGCCGCAGGCGGCGATGCTGTTGCACAAGCCAACGAGCTAACTGTTTGGAGTTGGGACCCTGCATTTAACATGTTTGCTATGGACGTAGCGGCAGAAATTTTTGCACGCAGCAACCCGGGCTTTGTACTTAACAATGTAGAAATGCCATGGGATGATATCGACAGGCTCATCACCACGATTGGTATATCCGGTGAATATCACCTGCTCCCCGATATCATGCTTATACAAGACCAAGCTATTGAAGTAAATGTTTTAATGTTCCCAAATCTTTTCACCGACCTTACAGGCTCGGGCATTAATTTTGCCGAATTTGCACCGGGCAAAACAGACTTTTCTGTAGTGGGCGGCAGAAACTTTGCTGTACCGTTTGATAATGGTGTAACCATCACAGCCTACCGCGTTGACCTTCTTGCAGAAGCGGGATTAACGGTTGATGATTTTACAGATATCACATGGGACCAAGCTATTGCACTCGGTAGGCAAGTATTGGAAGTAACAGGTATGCCATTATTCAGCACATACGGTGTTGGTGCGTCCTTTATGGACGTAATGGTAAAATCCGCAGGCACAAGCCTTTTTGACGCAAACGGACAGCCTAACTTTGTTAACAACCCCGCATTCCGTGAGGCTGTTGACAGATTTATCGAGATGGTTGACGCAGGCGTAATGCTTTTGCCGGGCGATTGGTCCGACTACATTGGAACGCTTGCGGCGCATGATGTTGTTGGAACACTTGCAGGCTGCTGGATTTTGGGAACGATTCAAGATGTAGGCCCCGAAGGTGTTTGGGCGGTTACAAATATTCCGAGATTAAACATCCCGGGCGGAACAAACTACTCCTCATGGGGCGGCTCAAGCTGGGTTGTATCATCTAACGCAAATGTTGACCTTGCTGTTAGATTCCTAAACTACACCTTTGCAGGAAGCACAGAGCTGTTTGATATAATCCTTCCCGCTGCCGGCGCACTTTCCACATGGGCTCCTGCCGCTGCAAGCACAATATATCAAGAGCCGCAGCCATTCTTTGGCGGGCAAACGGTTTTTGCCGACATCATTGGCTTTGCACAAAATATTCCCGATTTTGTAGGTGGTATTCACCACTACACAGCTATGGACCAAATTGACATTGCCTTGGGTAATATTATTAACCTTGGCATGAGCATAGAAGACGCCTTAGCAGAAGCAGAAACCGCCGTTAGATTTGAAATGGGACACTAAAAATTGCACAGTGGGAGTTGTTGAAAAACAACTCCCACTTATTATTTGCAAAAGGAGGTTTCCGGGCTTAATGGGACATAGAAAATTTTTTAAACTTGGCCTAACCCAAAAACAGAGCCTAATTGGTTGGGCATTTTTATCTGTAGCTGCCGCGCTGATAATATGGATGAATTTTTATCCGATGGCTAGAGGTTTTTGGTTTTCACTGCAATCAGGCGTTGGTGCGCAAATGCAGTTTGCAGGCTTATTCAACTATAGCCGTTTGATGGAGGACCCCCAGTTTAGACAGACTATAGGCAATACCTTTTTGTACTTAGTGATACAAGTGCCTGTAATGATAATTTTAGCACTTATCCTCGCGACAATGCTTAACGATAAATCACTTAAATTTAGGGGCTTTTTTCGTACGGCGATATTTTTGCCTTGCGCTGTAGGGCTTGTGGCGTATTCTCTTGTGTTTCGCCAAATGTTTGCCGTCAGCGGCATTGTAAATACAATCGCAATGGGCATTGGCATAATGGAAACCCCCTTTAATTGGTTTGGCAACGCATGGTCGGCAAGGCTTATTATCATTCTGGGGCTATTGTGGCGTTGGACGGGCTTTAACATGATATTTTATTTGGCGGGGCTGCAAAATGTTGACCGCGCCCTTTACGAAGCCGCTCGCATAGACGGCGCAAATGCGTTTCAGCAATTTTGGAAAATTACAATCCCCGTTCTAAAGCCCATCATTTTGCTTACTGCAATAATGTCCACAAACGGCACTTTGCAGCTCTTTGATGAATCATTTAACCTAACGGGCGGCGGACCGGGAATTACCTCGCGAAGCATGTCTCATCATATTTTTACCGCGGCTTTCCAGGGGATTCCGCAGATTGGGTATGCGTCCGCCATGTCATTTGTGATTCTTATATTTGTGGCTACGCTTGCTTTTATTCAGATAAAGATTGGTGATAAACGATGAAAATAAAATTTTCGAGGATATGCATGTATGTGTTCCTTTCCATCGCTGCCGCGCTTTCTCTTTTTCCGCTTGTTTGGACGCTTATTTCCGCTACTAATTCCAATGCGGATATACTGCGCGGCACTATGCTGCCGGGGACGCATTTGGTGCAAAACTTTATAAGATTAACCGAGCTTACCGACATAGGCAGGGCGTTTTGGAACTCTACCCGCAATGCGGTGGTTGCTACGTTTATTTCTATAGTGATTTGCTCACTTGCGGGCTATGGCTTTGAAATTTATCACAGCAAAGCTAAGGATAGATTGATGAGCATTTTGTTGCTGTCGATGATGATTCCTTTTGCGGCTGTTATGATTCCGCTGTTTCAGTTGACGGCTAACATGAATTTGCTTAACACAACAATCGGCTTTATGCTGCCGACGCTTTCTACGGCGTTTCTTATCATGCTGTTTAGGCAAAATACCCGCTCGTTTCCGCTGGAAATGATTGAGGCGGCACGGATAGACGGGCTTAACGAGCTCAGCATATTTTTACGCATATATGTACCAACTATGAAGTCCACATACGCCGCTGCAATTACAATAACTTTTATGGCTACGTGGAATGTATTTCTTTGGCCGAGGATTATTATGATTTCACCCGATTCTATCACAATGCCCTTGCTTATCTCAAATCTGATGGCGGGCTACGTTGCAGACTTTGGTGTGATTATGCTTGCCGTTACAATCGCTACGCTTCCGCCGATACTGCTTTTCTTTTTCTTGCAACGCTACTTTGCAGAAGGTATGACAGGAACAATAAAATAGGCAGCATAAAGTGTCGTATAAAAATTACGTGGCGCGCAAAGAGCGCACGCTTCAGGAGGTAACTCGGAATGAAATTCGACTTTTCAAAAATTAAAGACCCAAGCTATTTTAGGGAAAACCGACTTAATGCGTATTCAAGCCATATCCATTATCGCAGCGAGCGTGAGGCGGAAATGGGTGAGAGCAGCTTTTATCAGCTTCTTAACGGAGCTTGGAAGTTTAGCTATGCAAAAAACTATTCACTTGCGCCAAAGGGCTTTGAAAGCCCGGAGTTTGATTGCAAATGCTGGGATGATATTATCGTGCCGGGGCATATACAAATGCAGGGGTACGACGCACCGCAGTATGTAAATGTACAATATCCGTGGGACGGAGTTTATGACATTGAGCCGGGCGAAATACCCGAGGACTTTAACCCGACGGCAAGCTATGTAAAGCACTTTACACTCCCCGAGAAAATGAAAAAAGTGTTTATCACCTTTGCAGGCGTAGAAAGCGGCTTTGCGCTTTGGCTAAACGGAAGCTATGTAGGCTACGCGCTGGACGGCTTTACACCGTCGGATTTTGAGCTTACCCCTTATATAAAAGAAGGCGAAAATAAACTTGCCGTGCAGGTGTTTAAGTTTACCGCAGGCAGTTGGATAGAGGACCAGGATTTTTTCAGATTTTCGGGGATTTTTAGGGATGTGCAGCTTTATTCCGTACCCGAGGTGCATATTAGGGATATGAAGGTGGATACCGAGCTTAGTGATGATTTTGGCTCGGCGGAGTTGTCGATTAGCTTGCAGTCGGAAGGCGACAGCGCGGGAGAAGTCGAAGCCGTTTTATTTGACGAAAACGTAGAGATAGCAAGGGCTGGAGCGGTTTTAACCAAAAAAACAAAACTGGATATTCATGTAAAATCGCCAAGGCTATGGAGTGCGGAAAAACCAAATCTCTACAGCCTTAAAGTATATGTAAAAGATGGCACAGGCAAGCTTTGCGAATTTATATCTCAAGACGTGGGCTTTAGAAAATTTGAACTGATAGACAATGTAATGCATATCAATGGCAAACGCATTGAGTTTTATGGTGTAAACAGGCATGAGTTTTCTTGCTGCACAGGCAGGGTAATTTCAAAGGAGCAGATGGAGAGCGATATTATTACCATGAAACGCTTTAATATAAACGCTCTGCGCACATCCCATTACCCTAATCATCCGTATATTTATCAGCTTTGTGACCGCTACGGATTATATGTAATAGACGAAGTAAATTTGGAAACCCATGGCAGATGGTTTTTAGTGGGAGACCGTGGCGTGGACGCCGCGCTTCCCGGCGACAATCCGCAGTGGCTTGATATTGTTATCGACAGGGTAGACAGCCTTTATGAGCGCGACAAAAACCACCCGAGTATCATAATCTGGTCGCTTGGTAACGAATCCTTCGGCGGAATAAATATTTTAAAGATGGCAGAGCGTTTCCGCTCCCTTGACAAGTCGAGGCTTATTCACTACGAAGGCGTGGACTGGGACCCACGCTATCCCGACAGCACAGATATGTACAGTAAAATGTATACAAACGCCGTAGACTTGGATAAATTTCTGTTGGAAAACCATGATAAGCCTATGATACTTTGCGAGTATGTCCATACGATGGGCAACTCGGGAGGCGCAATGCATAAATACATTAACCTGATGGATAAGCACAGGCATTATCAAGGCGGGTTTATCTGGGATTTTGTTGACCAAAGTATTTTGAAAAAGAACAGATACGGCAAGACATTCCAAGCATATGGCGGCGATTTTGACGACAGGCCAAACGATTCTAATTTCTGCGGAAATGGTATCTTGTACGGCGACAGAGGCCTTTCGCCTAAGTTGCAAACGGTAAAATTTAACTATCAGCCCGTGGTTGTTAATGTTAGCAAAGGTAAAGTCGTTGTGAAAAACAAAAACCTCTTTACCTCAACATCGGAGTATAACTGCTCGGTTTTGCTTGAGAAAAACGGTAAAAAAATTGCTTTCTCTGCGTTAAAAACAGATGTAGCACCGTTATCCGAAGCCGAGTACCCGCTACCTTTCGGCATACCCGACGAAGCGGGAGAATATGCCGTAACCGTTTCGTTCTGCTTAAAGGATGATACGTCTTGGGAAAAGCGCGGGCATGAAATTGCCTTTGGGCAGCACGTTGATAAGGTGGAGGAGCCACCCTGCGAATGCGTGGATGTTGCAACGCCGCTTAGGGTTGTAAACGGTGCGCAATCGCTGGGCGTACACGGCGAGCATTTTAGTGTTTTGTTCTCCAAGGTGCGAGGCGGTCTGTATTCATACAAATACGCAGGGCGCGAGCTTATAAAAAAGATTCCCATGCCCAATTTTTGGCGCGCACCTGTTGATAACGATATCGGAAATATAAACCATGTTCGCTCCGCGCAGTGGAAAATAGCTAGTCTTTACGCAAGTCATGTTCCGCCCGATTTGCAAGACCAAACATATCTGCCCGCTGCCGACCCATCCGTGGTTATGGATAAGGGCAACGCTGTGGTGACTTATTGTTACTACCTCCCCACAACACCTGCCGCCAAATGCGAAGTAGCTTATACAATAGCACGCGACGGAACTATAGGCGTAAATCTGGTATGCGAGCCTAAGGGACTACCGCCAATGCCCGAGTTTGGAATGATGTTTAAGCTTGACGCCGACTACGAAAACCTTGAATGGTATGGCATGGGACCGGAAGAAACATATGTAGACCGCGAAACAGGCGCGAAGCTTGGCATTTACAAAAATAAAGTAGTGGACAACATGGCAAAATATCTTGTGCCTCAAGAGTGCGGTAACAAGGTTGGCGTAAGATATGCAAAGCTAACGGATTTCGGTGGCAGAGGCATAATGTTTACAGGAGATAACATGGAGTTTTCTGCATTGCCATACACTCCCCACGAGCTTGAAAATGCTATGCACGACTACGAGCTTCCGGAAATTCACTACACGGTAGTCCGCGTCAATATGAAGCAAATGGGCATAGCAGGCGACCAAAGCTGGGGTGCGCGTACTCACGACGAGTATATTCTCCCGACCGATAAAAAACTGGAGCTTTCCTTCACATTTAAAGGAGTGTAAACATGCCAAAAATAACTTTTTTAGGTGCAGGCAGTACCGAGTTTGCAAAAAATCTTTTGGGCGACACCATGCTAACCGAGGCATTACACGATTCGGAAATCGCATTATATGACATTGACCTCAAAAGGCTTGTGGAGTCGGAAACGGTGCTTTCTGCGATAAACAATAACTGCAACAACGGCAAAGCCCGTATCACCGCCTATACAGACCGCAAAAAGGCCTTAACCAAAGCAGATTTTGTAATTAACGCCATACAGGTCGGCGGCTATGAGCCTTGCACAGTGACGGACTTTGAAATCCCCAAAAAATATGGCCTGCGCCAAACTATTGCGGACACCATAGGCATAGGAGGGATTTTCAGAGCCCTCCGCACTATGCCTGTTATGTTTGACTTCGCAAGGGATATGGAGGATGTTTGCCCCGACGCATGGTTTCTTAACTATACCAACCCCATGTCTTCGCTGACAGGGGCAATGCAGTTGCATACAGGGGTAAAAACCGTAGGTCTATGCCACAGCGTACAGGTATGCGCCGAAACCCTGTTAAAAAGCGTAGATATGAGCTGCGAAGACATACACTACGAAATCGCAGGAATAAACCACATGGCCTGGCTATTAAAAATCAGCAGAAACGGTGAAGACCTTTATCCCGAAATAAAAAGGCGTTCTAAATTAATAAAAGAAAAGCACCACGATATGATACGCCATGAGCTAATGCATACATTCGGCTACTATGTGACAGAAAGCTCCGAGCATAGCGCGGAATACACCCCCTACTGGATTAAGGACAGATACCCCGAGCTTATAGAACGCTTTAATATCCCCTTAGACGAATACCTCCGCCGCTGTGTGGAGCATATTGAAAGATGGGATATTCTGAAAGAAGAACTGGTAAACAATCCAAAATTAACCCATGAGCGTACCATAGAATACGCCTCCCGTATCATGGAAGCAATGGTAACGGATAAGCCATATAAAATCGGCGGCAATGTTTTAAACACGGGTTTGATAGAAAACCTACCCCGCGAAGCCTGTGTAGAAGTCCCCTGCTTTGTAGACAAAACGGGGATAAAGCCCTGCTATGTAGGCTATTTGCCTGAGCAGCTTGCAGCCCTAAACCGCACAAACATAAACCCTCAGCTACTAACCATAGAAGCGGCAGTCACCTTAAAAAAGGAAAACATTTATTACGCCGCATTACTTGACCCCCTAACATCTGCCGTGTTATCAATAGACGACATCAAGGCCATGTGTGACGAGATGATAGAGGCTCACGGGGACTGGCTTCCAAAGTACACCTAAAGGAGCTTTTGGGAGGAAAAAAACATGAACTTAAAACAAACTTTTATAAAAAATTTTGGTGATTCGGACGAGGCGATAAGATATTTTCATGCGCCGGCGCGTGCAAATATTATTGGTGAGCATATAGATTATAACGGCGGATATGTTATGCCCTTTGCCCTAACCATCGGAACATATGCCGTAATCAGAAAACGACCGGATAATATTGCCCGCTTTGCCAGCACAAATGTAAACGGTGTTATTCAATTGCCCTTAAACGAAATAACCTACAACCCCCAACATGACTGGGCAAACTATCCCAAAGGCATTGTGCATTTTATGCAAAAAGACGGCCATACGTTAGGCGGCTTTGATGTGCTGTTTTCCGGCAATATAAGCGGTGCGGGCTTATCTTCTTCCGCTTCCCTTGAGCTTGCCACGGCTGTCGCGCTTAACAGCGCATTTTCTTTGGGCTACGACATGATAAGCCTTGTAAAGCTTGCCCAGCGTGCCGAAAACCAATTTTGTGACGTAAACTGTGGCATTATGGACCAGTTTGCTATAGGTATGGGCAAAAAAGGCATGGCAATTCATCTTCACTGTGACAGCCTGCAATACAGATATGTGCCTTTAAGCCTTGGAGATTACAAATTTGTTATCATGGATACAAATAAAAAGCGCAAGCTTAACGAATCAAAATATAACGAACGCAGGGCAGAATGCGAGCAAGCAGCAAAGCTTTTAAACGTGGAGTATCTAACAAAGCTAAACCCGCAAGACTTCGCTTTGCAAGAAAATAAATTAGACAATACTCTACAAAAACGCGCAAGGCATGTTATCCACGAAAACCATAGAGTAAACCAAGCAGAAGAAGCTTTAAAAGACGGCGATATATCCAAGCTTGGGGAGTTGCTTACGGCTTCGCATATTTCTCTGCGTGACGATTACGAGGTTTCCTGTGTTGAGCTTGATACCATTGTAGAAGAAGCAATCAAACATGCCTGCTGCGTAGGTGCGCGAATGACAGGCGCAGGCTTTGGCGGCTGT
The DNA here is from genome assembly GCA_009786685.1 of Defluviitaleaceae bacterium. Lineage (GTDB taxonomy): Bacteria > Bacillota > Clostridia > Lachnospirales > WQUN01 > WQVC01. The sequence goes on along the minus strand of WQRQ01000014.1, from coordinate 27,311 downwards.
GCAATAGCCCTTGTAAAAGAGACTGATATACCTGATTTTATAAACGCCGTAAGCGATGCCTATACAAACGGAATAGGATATTCTCCCGGCATGTACGTACAAGAAAGCGGAGAGGGAGCCGTAGAAGTTAACCTGTAAAAAAGGATGGGATTTTAGTGAACAACGGAAAAGTTTTCACAAAAGAAGGCTGTGTAGGCTGCAATCTCTGTATTCAAAGCTGCCCTTGCAATGAAGCAAATATCGCACAAATAAAAAACGGAATAAACAAAGTATATGTAGACGGCACAAAATGCATTACATGCGGAGAATGCCTGCGTGTCTGCACCCATGACGCAAGGGATTATAAAGACGACACAAGCCGCTTTTTGGAAGATATCAAGGCGGGCAAGGATATTTCTTTAATTGTTGCGCCTGCCCTGCGCTGTAATGTTACGGAGTGGCAGCGATTATTAGGTTATCTAAAATCCATTGGGGTAAACAGGGTTTATGACGCGTCGTACGGGGCGGATATTTGCACATGGGGATATTTGCGCTACATAGAGTCAAAAGGCGCGGAGGGGCTTATCGCTCAGCCCTGCCCTTCTATTGTAAATTACATTGAACATTATGTCCCCGAATTGCTAAGTCGTTTAGCACCTATACACAGTCCCGCAATATGCGCCGCCATGTATATGAAAAAATACAAAAATATAGGCGGCTCATACGCGCTACTTTCCCCATGCATTGCAAAGGGCGACGAGTTTGATGACCCCAATACAAACGGACTGATTGAGTACAACATTACATTCAAGAAGCTGTTGGAGGTATTGGAAGAATTAAATGTGGATTACCGTAAATCAGCACCCGCCGAGTATGATAACCCACCCCATGGCTTGGGTGCGGTTTTTCCTATGCCGGGAGGCCTTAAAGCAAATATCGAGCAGCATATAAAGGGGCAGTGGATTTTTAAAATAGAAGGACAACCACGCGCCTCTTCCTTTTTGCATAAATATGTAAATGAAAGAAGCGACAGCCCTTTGCTTGTGGATATTTTAAGCTGCTGCGGCGGTTGCAACTCCGGGCCGGGGGCTTGCCCGTCGGAGGAATATGCCATTGATAAATTCATGCATAAGCTTCCAAAGGAAGCAACGGACTTTTCTATGTTTGACAAGGAATTAAAATTAGATGATTTTCTCAGAAAATACACCCCTAAAAAAATCATGGAAATCTTTGTAGACCGCCACGAGGTTGAAAATGCATTTGCGGCATTGGATAAGCCATCGCATGAGTATCGTGTCACGGATTGCCGCGCATGTGGCTACAAGACCTGCCAAGAAATGGCGGTAGCCGTCGCCAAGGGAATTAACCATGCCGAAAACTGTGTAAAAAAGGGGGTAAAATCCTATGCTTGATGTTCTCATAATCGGGTGCGGGATTGTAGGGGTAGCGGCGGCATACGAGCTTTCGCGCTACAACCTCAAGGTAACGGCAGTTGACCGACTAAACGACATCGCAGGAGAAACTACCCGCGCAAACAGTGGGCTAATCCATGCAGGCTTTGACCCCGAGCCGGGTACGCTTATGGCAAGGCTAAATGTTCGCGGGAGCGAGCTTACACGCGGACTGTGTGAAAAACTGGATATACACTATAAACAAAACGGGGCTTTTGTCGTAAGCTTCGACCAAAACGACAAAGCTATACTCGAAAAACTATATCGCAACGGAGTGGAAAATAAAGTCCAAGGCTTGGAAATAATCTCGGGCGACAAAGCCCGCGAAATGGAGCCTCGTCTGTCGCAAGACGTAACCTACGCGCTTAACGTACCGACTGCGGCGATTATATCTCCGTGGGATTTTGCCGTCGCGCTGGCAGAAACAGCGGCACGAAACGGAGTTAATTTCAGCCTGGGCAAAGACGTTACACAAATCAAAGCAATCGACGGCGGCTACTCTGTCACAACATCTGACGGCGAAATTCAAACAAAGGCTATCGTAAATGCCGCAGGGCTTTATGCCGACGAGGTGCATGGCTATTTGCAAAAGCCCGATTTTAAAATTACACCGAGCAGGGGGCAGTATTATTTATTGGATAAAACAGCGGGCAAAGCTGTTTCGCGTACTATTTTTCAATGCCCAAATAAATTTGGCAAGGGCATTATGGTAACGCCAACTGTTCATGGAAACCTTCTCATAGGGCCAAGCAGTAAAAACGCTAACAATCCCGACGACGCGGCCACGGATTTTCAAACGCTGGAGCATGTATGGAGGGTGGCCGAAAAATCCGTAACGGGACTAAACAAACGAGAAAACATACGCAATTTTGCGGGAATCCGCGCCATAACAGATATTGACGACTTTATAATCCGCGAAGCAAAAAAAGATTTTTACGACCTTGCAGGGATAAAATCCCCGGGGCTATCGGCCGCCCCTGCAATAGCCGAAGAATTAATTCGCATGATGGAGGCTTCGGGACATAAGCTTTCGTTAAAAGAAAATTTTATTGATAAGCGTCGCGTTATACGCTTCAGATATTGCGACGCAGAAAAACGTGCAGAAATCATACGCAAAAACCCCACCTACGGGCGCATAGTATGCCGCTGCGAAAGCATAACAGAGGGCGAAATCCTCGAAGCCTTTAACTCGCCAATACCACCGACTACCGTTGACGGCGTAAAGCGCAGATGTCATGCGGGGATGGGGCGGTGTCAGGGTGGATTTTGTTCGCCTCGGATTATAGAGCTTATCGCCAATCACTTTAACAAAACCCCGCAGGAGGTTTTAAAAGACCGCGAAGGCTCCTATATCATAACGGGAATAAAAGGGGTGACGAAATGACCTACGATGTAATCGTAATAGGCGGTGGCCCTGCGGGATTATTTTCGGCGGCGGCGGCTAAGGGCGCGGGTGCAAAAAGTGTTCTTGTGCTGGAGCGCGACAAGGTAACGGGCGGCATTTTAAATCAATGCATTCACAGCGGGTTTGGGCTGCATATGTTTAAGGAAGAACTAACAGGACCCGAGTACGCAGAGCGCGCCTTGGAAATGCTCACCAACACAGGGATTGAAATAAAAACCGATACAATGGTTTTGTCGATAAACTCGGACAAAGTAGTTACTGCAATGAATCCTCGGGACGGCTACATGGAACTAAAAGCAAACGCAATCGTCCTTTGCATGGGCTGCCGAGAACGTACCGCAGGTGCAATCGGGCTTGCGGGCGACCGTCCCGCAGGGGTTTTTACGGCGGGCGCGGCACAGCGGCTTATTAATGTAGACGGATATATGGTGGGGCGTAAAATTTGCATATTAGGCTCGGGTGATATCGGGCTGATAATGGCGCGGCGTATCGCCCTCGAGGGCGGGACAGTGCCAGCCGTGTTTGAGCTAATGCCCTATTCCGGCGGGTTAAAGCGAAATATTGCGCAATGCCTTGATGATTACGGAATACCGCTGCACTTGAGCCACACCGTAACGGCAGTAAAGGGGCGCGACCGCGTAGAGGGTGTTTGGGTATCGCAGGTAGGGGCAGACCTAAAGCCGATTGCGGGGACGGAAAAGCTCTGGGAATGCGACGCATTATTGCTTTCCGTAGGGCTTATCCCCGAAAACGAACTCTCCCGAGAAGCCAACGCCGAAATCGACCAACGCACAGGCGGGCCGATTGTTTACGAAAACCGCGAAACGAGTATCCCGGGGATATTCGCTGCGGGCAATGTTGTCCATGTACACGACCTTGTGGATTTTGCTTCTGCCGAGGCATTAATCGCAGGACGTGCGGCGGCAATGTTTAATAAATCGGAAGCATTAAAAACGGTGGATGTAACAGCAGGCGACGGTGTTTCCTATACCGTTCCGCAAAAAATAAGACCGTCAAATATAGAAAAATGCGATGTTTTTTTCAGAATCCGTTCAAAGTACGAAAGTGCCGTCATAGAAATAGATAATGACGAAAAAATCATAGAATTAAAACGAGGACACATGACCCCGGGAGAAATGGAGCGGGTAAGCATTACAAAAGCCTTCTTGGAAAACACCAAAAGCATAACAATAAGGGTGGTGGAAAAATGAATGCCGAATTTACATGCGTAGTCTGCCCTTGGGGGTGCTTGCTTAAAATAAGCGACGAAAACATCAGCGGGTATTCTTGCAATCGCGGATTAAAGTATGCAAAGAGTGAGCAGACCGACCCAAGACGTTCGATATCGGGGAGCGTTCGTATTAGCGGCGCGGTACAAAATGCCCTGCCCGTAAAAACATCCGCCCCCCTGCCAAAACATCTGCTGCTCGAAGCCGCAAAGCTTTTGCATACGGTTACGGTATCGCCTCCCGTTAAAACAGGAGATGTAATAATTCCTAATATATTAGGGACGGATATAAATTTTGTAGCCGCGCTTTCTATGAAAAAGGAGAGGTAGCATGTCAGCGTATTTGATGGCATTTGACCAGGGTACAACCAGCTCAAGGTGTATTCTGTTTGACAAAGGGGGAAACATCAAAAGTGTAGCTCAAAAAGAGTTTACGCAGATTTTTCCAAAGCCCGGCTGGGTAGAGCATGACCCTGTAGAAATTTGGTCGAGCCAAATTTCCGTAGCCTCGGAAGCAAAAGCCAAGCTCGGCGCAGACGAAAAAGACATCGCCGCAATCGGTATCACAAACCAGCGCGAAACCACCATTGTCTGGGACAAAAACACAGGCAAGCCCGTGTATAACGCCATCGTATGGCAGTGCCGCAGAACAGCGGAGTATTGCGACGCACTAAAAGCAAGCGGTTTTGACAAAAAAATCAGGGCAAAAACAGGCCTTATTGTAGACGCTTATTTCTCGGGTACAAAGGTGCGCTGGATTCTCGAAAACGTAGCGGGCGCACGCGTCGCCGCCGAAAAGGGCAACCTTCTTTTCGGCACGGTTGACAGCTGGCTTATATGGAATCTCACTAAGGGCAAAATTCACGTAACGGACTATTCAAACGCCTCCCGCACCATGCTCTTTAACATTCACACGCTGGAATGGGATGACGAAATCCTAAAGGAATTAAACATCCCGCGCAGTATGCTGCCCGAGGTAAAGCCTTCCAGTTATGTATACGGAAATACCGACAAAGACATGCTCGGCGGAGAAATAAAAATCGCGGGTATCGCAGGTGACCAACAAGCCGCACTTTTTGGGCAATGCTGTTATGAAGAAGGCATGGTGAAAAACACCTACGGTACAGGCTGCTTCATATTAATGAACACAGGCGAAAAAGCCGTAGAATCCAAAAACGGATTGCTAACCACCATAGCATGGGGAGAAGGCGGCAAGGTAGAGTATGCCTTAGAAGGCAGTGTATTCATCGCGGGTGCGGCAATACAATGGCTTAGGGACGGCTTGCGCGTAATCGACAACGCCGCTTTTACAGAAACCTATGCAAAAAAAGTAGAAGACTCCCATGGCGTATATGTAGTACCTGCCTTTGTGGGGCTTGGTGCGCCCTATTGGGACCAGTACGCCCGCGGCATTATCGTAGGCCTAACCCGTGGTGTGGAGAAAGAACATTTAATACGTGCTACATTGGAATCCTTGGCCTATCAAAGCTACGACGTAATTAAGGCAATGGAAGCCGACGCAGGTGCTGCCCTAAAGGCCATACGCGTAGACGGCGGCGCGGCGGCAAACAACTTCCTTATGCAATTCCAGTCAGATATTCTTGGCGTGGATGTTATTCGTCCGTCCATTGTAGAAACCACTGCGCTTGGCTCTGTTTATCTTGCAGGCTTGGCAGTCGGTTATTACAAAGATAAGGATGATATCAAAGCAAATGTGTCCGTAGACCGCACCTTTAGCTCCACCATGCAAAACGAAGTACGCAATAAATTAGTCGCAGGCTGGCAAGAAGCCGTTAAGCGTTCCTTCGCATGGGAGAAGCCGCAATGACCATAGCAATTTACAGCAGAAAATCGCGCTTTACCGGAAAAGGCGACAGTATCGCAAATCAAATTGAGCTATGCAAGCAAAGAGCATTGCAATATGTAAGCCAAAAAAACATTTCTAAGCAGAACTACAAAATATTAACCTACGAGGACGAAGGCTTCTCAGGCAAAAACACCGCCCGCCCGGAATTTCAAAAAATGCTGGCGGCGATAAAAGCAAATGAAATAAGCTGTGTAGTTTGTTACAAACTCGACCGCATTAGCCGCAATGTAGGCGACTTTGCCCAAACATATGAAATGTTTGAAAAGTACAAGGTTGACTTCCTATGCGCCGGAGAAACATACGATACAACCACACCCGCAGGGCGAGCCATGATGGGAATGGTTTCTGTTTTCGCACAAATGGAGCGGGAAGTCACTGCCGAAAGAATCCGCGACAATATGCACCTTTTAGCGCGGTCGGGGAGATGGCTGGGTGGCCATACTCCTACGGGTTTTAAGTCACACAAAGAAGAGCATATTGACGCTGACGGAAAAACACGCTCGGCATTTAAACTTGTTCCTATGAAAAAGGAAATGGAATTAGTTGAGTTTATATACAAAAAATTTTCAGAGTTGCAATCTGTATCCGGGACAATGCGCTATCTTGTTACAAATAATATCAGCACAAAAAATGGAAACGATTTTACAAGCTTGGCTGTAAAAGAAATTTTGCGTAACCCCGTATATTGTATCGCGGGGCAAGAAGCCCTTACTTATTTTCTCGAAAAAGGCGCGGATATTTGTTTCGAAGAAAACGAGATGGACGACAAGCATGGTTTTATGCCATACAATAGAACCAGCAGCGGCAAGGATAAGCAAACCCGAAACGAAACAAAAGATTGGCTTATAGCAGTAGGTAAACACGACGGCATTATCCCAACAAAATCATGGGTAAAAATCCAAAAAATCTTAAACGCAAAGCGCGAAAAAGTAAAATCGGCAGTAAGAACACCATACAAATCGAAAGCATTATTGTCGGGGTTACTGGTTTGCGGGAAGTGCAACTCCGCCATGCGCCCGCACATACATACCAAGCGTAAAAATACAGAGGGTGTTATCCCCTACTACTACATATGCGAAATGAAAGAGCGGTCGTTGCGGATACGTTGTGATATGTGTAATGCCAACGGCGAAATGGTTGATAAAGCAATAATAGATACGCTAATGAAATACAAATACGCAGAATCTGCTATAAAAAAAAGCCTGCAAGAACTCAAGGAACGACTGGTTAATAAAAAAATATCCGAAAGCAACAAAGTCGGGCTCTTGGAATCGGAACTCGAAGCAAAACAAAAGCAAATAAACAAGCTGATTAACGCCTTGGGCGAAAACGGAGCGCAAGATACTTTTTTTGAGTTAACACGCCAAAAAGTAAATGAGCTTGGCGAGCAGTGCAATCAATTAAAAAATGAAATCGAAAAAGCCGCGTTAAACAACACAATTTACACCGATTACAAAAACCAAACACATAAAGACACTATGCAAACCGCTACCGTGGTAGAAAAGCGAGAGTTATTAAAATCAACTATCGAGCGCATAGTATGGGATGGAGAGCAGGTAAATATTTTTATATGTGAATAGGTTACCTTTTATCGGTGATAGCAAATGAAATCCTAATGCACATAAGAGCCATAAAAAAAACCACGGGAGACATTTACCTGCAAGACATAGTAGGCGTAGACCGTGAAGGCAACGAAGTACGAGTAGAAGACAAACTTGCCGACGAAAAAGAAGACATCTCCGACCAAGTAAGTGTAAAAATACAACTAAAAAAATTACGCGAGTCAGTATACAAAATACTATACGGGCGAGAAAAAACAGTAATAACAATGCGCTATGGCCTAGGCCCGGAAATGGAAGAAATGACCCAGCGAGAAATCGCAGGAGTGCTGGATATCAGTCGTAGCTATGTATCCCGCATAGAAAAAAAAGCCCTTGGCAAGCTCCGAAAGGAGATGGCCGAGGGCGTATGAAATCTTCAACTGGTGGTAAATTACCATCAGTTGATTTTTTTGTATCGCGGGACGATTAGATTAATCGCGCCTTTTTCGCATGTGATTTTCAGGGGCATTTTTGGGCCGGGTTCTCCGTCTACGTCTGTGTCTACGGGGTCGTTGCCCAGGTAGTTTATTTCTATGGAGGACTCGTGGAGGAATAGTACCCTTGGGTCGTCGAGGTGTTCGCCGGCCAGGATTTTTATTAGGATTCCTACGATATCCGGGATTGACATTGAGCGAAAGGCCAGGAAGTCGAGCAGGCCGTCGTTGATAGAGGCTATCGGGGATATATTGTTAAACCCGCCGCAGCAGCCGCTGTTTAGTACTAAAAATAACGAAAATTCGTCTTCGTACTCTGCTTGGGGCGTTAATATTTTTAGTTTTAGCGGCATTACATTTGGCAGTTGCCCAAGCCCTTTTACATAGTATGCGAGCTTGCCAAAGATGCTTTTTGTCAAATTGTCTATGGAATGCGACACATTTATAAAAAGCCCGCCGCCGCATACATTGTTAAAATATTGCCCGTTTGCGCAGCCCAGGTCGGCGGAGATTATTTTGCCGTTGGCAATTACCTCGGCGGCGGCGCGGGGGTCTTTTGGGATTTCTAAAAATGTGGCAAAGTCGTTTGCCGTGCCTGCGGGGATTATGCCAAGCGGGGTTTCTTTTTTGTGGTGCTTCATTGTGTTTATTGCCATGTTTATTGTTCCGTCGCCGCCGGATATTACAAGGGCGTGTTCGTCGGTTAGGGATTTTATTGCTTCTTCCATTGCGCGTTCTGTGGTTACGCGGATTATGCTTGTTAAATATCCCGCATCAAAAAAAATTTCCGCACACTGGTCTAAGACGTCCTTAAAACGTCTGTCACCGGAGTACGGATTATACAGCAAACGGATTGTTTTCATATTTGCACCTGTTTTTTTCTTAATATAACATTTTGCAAAACTCATTTCAAGGCTGGTCTTGCAGACTTTTTTGTGGCATACTTATTTAAAAGTAGGTGTAGACATGAATGAAAATATTTTAGAAATCATAAATACGCACCCGATAAATGCCGGCCAACTGCGAAAAGAACTTTCTAATATGAATATGGTGGATATCGGTGAGATTTTTGAGGATTTGACAAAGGAGCAGACGATACAGCTTTTTCGTTTGTTGCCTAAGGATATTGCGGCAAATGTATTTGCGTATATTGAGTCGGAAAAGCAACAGATAATTGTAGAAGCCCTTACGGACAATGAAGTAGGAAAAATTGTCGGAGGGCTTTTTGCCGATGATGCGGTAGATTTTATAGAAGAAATGCCCGCCAACGTGGTAAACCGCGTGTTAAAGAGCGTCACGGCAGAAAAACGTGCAACCATCAACCGTCTGCTGCAATATCCCGACGACAGCGTGGGCAGCATAATGACGACGGAGTACATGACGCTGCGCGAGGATTTTAACCTGATAGAAGCCTTTGCGGAAATCCGAAACAAAAAAATCAAAGGCCTGCACACCTGCTATGTTCTGCGAAGGGACAAGCTGCTTGTGGGGACAGTCTCACTAAAAATGCTGCTTTTGGCAAAGGAGCATGAGCGCGTAGGCGACATAATGCACCCTAATGTAATAAGTGCGCGCACCCTGGACGACCAAGAAAACGCCGCCCGTTTATTCCGCAAATACGACCTTCTTTCCCTGCCCGTGGTGGACAAGGAAGGCCGAATGGTAGGCATTATCACCGTAGACGACGCCGTAGAAATCGTAGAAGAAGAAACAACGGAGGACTTCGAAAAAATGGCGGCGATTTTGCCGTCGGAAGACCCTTACCTTAAAACGGGGGTTTTTGGACACGCGTTTAGGCGTGTGGGGTGGCTTCTTATTCTTATGCTTGCGGCAATTTTGACGGAGCTTATTATTTCCGGTGTGGAGGATGTGCTGGCTATCTTGCCCGCGCTTTCGCCATTTATTCCTATGCTTATGGGTACTGCGGGTAATGCAGGGTCGCAGACTTCTACGCTGATTATACGCAGCATGGCTTTGGATGAAATTCATTTTAGCGATATTTTAAAGGTTTGGTGGAGCGAGATACGGGTTGCGGTTTTGTGCGGGCTTGCGCTTGGGGTTGTAAATGCCGTGCGGGTGCTTGTGTTTAATCCCGACCAGGCTTTGCTTACCCTTGTGGTTACGCTTACGCTGCTTGCGGTGGTGCTGCTGTCCAAGAGCTTAGGCTGCCTGCTGCCGATGATTGCAAAAAGGCTAAAGCTCGACCCTGCCGTGCTTGCTATGCCGATTATTAAAACACTCGCAGACGTTGTTGCATTGCTTTTATACTTTGCAATAGCCGCCGCGTTGTTGCCGGAATTGAGGTAGAAATCCATGGATAAAAACATAATCGAGATTATTAACGAGAAGCAGTACGATGATTTGCTAATCCTTTTTGCGCACATGAATGCCGTGGATATCGCTGACGCGCTGGAGCATGTGGAAGAGGAACAGGCAATCGAGGTATTCCGTCTTTTGGATGATGACGAGAAGTTATCGGCCGATGTTTTCTCGTATCTTTCGCTGGAGCGGCAACGTCTTTTTGTGGAAGAGCTAACCGACATAGAGGTCGAGGAAATCATGGAAGACCTCTCGGTAGATGATATCGTAGACTTTATCGAAGACGTCCCTGACGACGTAGGAAAGCGCGTTTTGGAAAACGTAAGCACAGAAAAAAGCGAAATCGTAGACCGTATTTTGGACTATCCCGAGGATTCTGCGGGCAGTATTATGACGACGGAAATCGTAGAGTTGTCGGCGGATGCCACGGTAAAGGACGCGCTGCATACCATTCGAACGGCGGGGGTAGACAAGGAGACTATTTACACCTGCTATGTGGTGGACGAGGAGCGAAAGCTAATCGGTGTGGTTACGGCGGACACATTGCTTTACTCGCGGCTTTCCGAAAAGGTCGGTGAGTTGATGGATACAAATGTGATTTCTGCGGCGGCGAGCGACGACCGCGAGGTGCTGGCGGCGAGCTTTTCCAAATATGATTTGCTTGCCATGCCCGTGGTAAACAGAAGCGGCCAACTGGCGGGTATCGTAACCGTAGACGATATCATCCGCGTTATCACAGAAGAAGACACCGAGGACTTTGCAAAGCTCTCGGGTGTAAACCCCACCGACGTGCCGTATATGAAAACGGGTGTTTTTGGCCATGCAAAAAGCCGTATAATTTGGCTGTTGGCACTTATGCTTACGGCGGCGGTGGCGGGGATTGTTTTTTCCGTTTTCGAGGATTCGCTGGCGCAGATGGCTATTTTGGTGGCGTTTACGCCAATGCTAATGGGTACGGGCGGCAACGCGGGCGCACAGGCGTCCACCGTGGTAATCCGCGGTATGGCCTTGGGCGAAATCGTAAAATCCGATATATGGAAGCTAATATGGCGCGAAACAAGAATCGCGCTGCTTTGCAGTATCGTACTTGGTGTGGTTAATTTTGCAAGAATTGTAATTATGCACAACAATTTTACTTTGGCATGGGTCGTAACACTTAGCTTGGTGATTACGCTGGTGGTTTCCAATGCTATCGGCTGTATGTTACCGATTTTGGCCAAGATGGTAAAAATGGACCCGGCTGTTATGGCCGCGCCGTTGATTACGACGATTGTGGACTGTACCGCACTTGTTGTGTTTTTTATGATTGCAAGCATGGCGTTTGGACTATAGGAGGGGCTTATGTCAGAATTATTGAAGGATTGGTATAACCGCGATACGCTTACGGAATTTGCACTGATTGTAAAGGCAATACACCCGCCTTTTTTGGCAGAAGAATTTGTCGTAGATGTTTTGGCTGAAACCTGGCGGGAGCTGGAATTAAAGGCACGCGGACGAAAAATCGTTACCGTGCTGGGGCAGTTTTTGCCACAAGATTACCCAGCGGCGATTGAAATTCTAAAACAAATAGTAACACGTTATGACGGTAATGTAATTTTTTGTCTGCCGGATTTTGTGGAGGTTTATGGGCAGGATGTTGCACATTGGGATGTTTCCGTCGGGGCGATGGAGCTTTTTACGCAGTATGCCTCTGCGGAGTTTGCCGTGCGCCCGTTTATCATAAACCACGAAGACCGCATGATGGCACAAATGAACGAGTGGTCGAAAAACGAAAACGAGCATTTGCGCAGGCTTTCCAGCGAGGGCTGCCGCCCTGCTTTGCCGTGGGGTGTGGCATTAAAAAAATACAAGCTGGACCCCTCCCCTATTCTCCCGATTTTGGAGCGGCTAAAGCAAGACCCGTCGATGTATGTACGAAAAAGTGTTGCAAATAACCTAAACGACATCTCAAAAACCCATCCCGATTTGGTGACGAAAATCGCTAAGGAATGGCATGGCAAAAACGAGTTAACCGACTGGATAGTAAAGCACGGCTGTCGCACGCTTTTGAAAAAAGCCAACCGTGAGGTGCTTGCGATATTTGGTTTTGGCGATGCTGATGGTGTGGATGTATCGGGCTTTTCGCTTGGGGCGGACGCTGTTAGGATTGGCGGCGAGATGAGCTTTAATTTTACCGTAGCGGTGAAGGCAGAGACTAAGGTACGCTTGGAGTATGCGATAGATTTTGTGAAAGCAAACGGCAAACGTAACCGCAAGATTTTTCAGATTTCCGAGAGTGTGTTTAAAGGCAAGAAATCCTACGAAAAAAAGCACAGCTTTGCGGATTTAAGCACGCGTAAGCATTACCCCGGCTTGCATTCACTCACGCTTATCGTAAACGGCGCGGAACGCGGCACGCTTGATTTTACACTGAATACTTAAAGCGGATTTGCTCGACATCCGTTTCGATAACGGCTTCTGTGCCGAGGCTGATTGACACACCTTTAAGCAAATCCTGCTCGATAAAGCCCTTCGTAAATTTTACACGGGGGTTTTTGCATTTTATTAAAAGCTGCGGCAGGTGTGACGGTGCTGTGGGCGACGGGGCAAGGATAACCGAGCTAAACGGAGTGGCAGTGTTTACGCCCAGCAGCTTTGCGAGGGTTACGCGGTTGCCGTACTCTATTAGATTTTTTGTGGTTTTGTCGAGGATTATTTTGCCTGTAAATACACGCTTTGGTGTGGTTAGGGTTTTTATTAAAATTACGGTTAGGATTGCGAGGATTACCGCCGTGCCTATTGCGGGTATGTTTGTGCTTCTTTCGAAGTGGGCGTTTTTGTCGGTTGGTAGGATTTGAATTTGCGGTTTTTGTACATAGATGTGTGGGATTGGGTTTTCTTCGGCTATAGCTTGCGGGGCGGCTATCATCTCGTGGAAGAAGGCTTCTATTATTTGAGGGATGTCGGCGGCGTTGGCTGTCTCGAAGGATAGGCCGTTTGTAGCTTGGGCTATGCGGTTTATGTATTCAAGCGCAAGGTTTCCGTCAAAGTTTAGTCCTATCGTGTGGATTGGGATGTTGTTTTCATAGGCGGCTTGCTTTGCGGCGTAGACTTCTTGCTGGGCGGTTTCGTTTGTGCGTGTGCTTGCGGGGTTTACGTTCATGTTGCCGTCTGTTAGAAAGATTATTATGCCCTGACGGGCTTGGTCGGCTTGGGAGAGCAGCATTTCTACCGCTTTTGTTAGGCCTACGCCGTGGTCTGTCCAAGAGGCATAGGGCAGTCCGTTTATGAAGTTTTTCTTTTGCTCGCGGTTTATTTCCGAGAGTTCTATGTATGCTTCTACGTTTCCGGCGTAGGCAATTACCCCTACCCTGTCGCGGTTTTCTTCCAGCTTTTCTATGAATAAATTCATAGCGTCGCGGGATGTCCTTTGCGGGTCGGCCGTTCGCATACTGCGGCTTACGTCGAGTACGAGTACCGCATCTATCGGGATTAGCTCCTCTGCATAGGCTATGGTTGGCGCGAGCGTCGCAAAGATTAGCAACGCGAGAAAAAATGCTTTTTTCATATATATCCTCTCCTAATCAGCTATAAACACCACCCTCGCGCTCTCGGGCGTTAGCGGGTCGTTGCTGTAGCCGTCGCGAATTTTTACCGACGAAAAGCCCGCTTCTATTAGCAGGTTTGTGATGACTGTGGGTGAATAGGCGCGCTGGCGGTGCAGCTCTTCAAAAGGCTCTTCTTTCTCGGAGAAAAATGTTATGCGGTATTCGTTTATGCCTGTTTTTTCGTCGAAGTCATTTTGCCATTCGTAGCCTTCGCCGTCAATGCCGCTTCCTTCTAAAATTTTATTGCTAAACAGCTCCTTAAATTTATATTCAGTGTTCATGTCAAAAATGAAAACTCCGTCGGGGTTTAAAAAAAGCCGCACACGCTTAAATGCCGTGAGCAGGTCGTCTTCTTCCAATATATAGCTAAAGCCGTCGCATACGCTGATAGCCGCGTCCACCGTGCCGTATAGGTTAAGCTCCTGCATATCCTGCGCTAAAAATAGGATTTTTGCGTTTTGTTCGTAGGCCTTGCGGTTTGCCTCGGCAAGCATGTCCTCCGAGACGTCTACGCCTATGAGGTCGTAGCCCATGTCTGCGAGGAGCAGAGTTATATTGCCCGTACCGCAGGCCAGGTCGAGGACAAGGATTTCTGCACGGGGCTTTTTAAACCACTCCGCCAAAAACCCGTCTATGTACGCTGCCCATACCTCGTAGGGCGCGTCGTGCATTAGTGCGTCGTACATGCTTGCAAAGCCTTGGTACATTATGTTACCGCCTTTTCCATCTTCTTTTTGCGGCGGGCTAATATGCCGCCTATTCTGCCGCTTTCTTTTGCCGTTAGGCTTTTCCAGCCGGTGGCATTTACTTTTTCCAGCAGACCCAGCTCCTCGGCTATTTCCAGCTTCATTTTATCATTCATTTGCTTCACCTCGCTAGTAGTATTTCACTTTTTTGGGGAATTTAAACCGCACACCGAGTGCGGAAGGCACTTGCATAAAACTTACAATCATGCTAAACTTTTTATCAACAAAAAAAGCGCAACGACCGTTTAGTGTTGACAGACACTAAACGGCGAGTGTAGGGATTACACACATCACCTACAAACACAGGAAAACCTGCCATTGCAACAGGCATTATACACATTTTAGCTTTTTGCCGCAAGCATGGGCAAGGTGTGGTGTTGTTTATGTTGGGATACTCCTTTGTTTTAATACGTTAAATTTTGCGTGTAGGTGGTGACGGTGTCTTATTAACCGTCGTCCCTACGCGCTTTTTTTGTACTATTAAAACTAAGGAGCGACATTATGAAAAGCATTTTAGAGAAATTTGCCAACGAAAACATAGACCACGGTTTAAACTTTACCGAAAAAAAGTTAAACTATGAGAGTACAATAAAAACCATCCGCGACTGTGAAGAAAAATTACTATCCATGCTTGAAGGTGAGCAAAAGGAGCTTATGATAAAGTATTCGGAAGCCCGGTTTGAGGCTAATGCTATTTTAGATGTAGAAACATTTATCCATGGCTATCGCCTTGGTGTGTTGATGACAATGGAAGTATTTATGGACAAGAAAAACTCAGTTTAAAATCCACAATTCCTTCTATTGTCACGAGTGTCAAAATTTTTGCCAAGGTATGGTATCATGGTGATATATGAGGTGATTTATAGTGGTTAAGTTTTTTGTTTTGCTATGTGCTATTGTGATTTTTACATCATGCGGGTCGCGGCGGGATAATCGGGATGTGCAGGACGTACGCGAGCACGAGCCTAACGATATTGAAATTGTATTTGAAGAAACACCTGCCCCCGACCCGATAATCGAGCGTAAGGTTTATATCGCGCTGGGTGATTCTGTATCGGAGGGGTTTGGGATTTGGTCTTTGGCGGATAGGCATACTTCCGTTTTTTTCGAAATGTTGCGGGAGCAGGGTTTTGCTAATGAGTATGTAAATTTGGCGGTGAACGGATATACTACCGCAGATTTGCTTTCGCTTTTAAATTCGCTTAGCCCCGGTGAGCTTAGTAATTTCCAATATGCCCGCGTTATCACGCTTAATATCGGTGGCAATAACATCCTCGCGCCGCTTTGGGAGCATTTGCCCGACGCCGACTCGTTGCAGGGGATTATAAGCGAGACAACCGACTTTATAAGAGAGGCCTTTGGGCTTATGGGGGAAATAATGGACTTTGTGAGCGAATCACGGGAGCCGATAGCAAATATTTTGGATTTCGCAAACGAGGTTATCTACTTTGCGGAGAATTTTGGTGTACGCGATATCTTTAGGCTTAATGATATGATAGCCGCCGCGCCGCCTGTGATTGATGGCGCAATGGAAGTTTTTGCGGAAGTTGACGCTATGGAAGCCACCGTTACCGAGATGCTTGGTCGTACGTCCGAGTTGGAGATACTCGGCCTTTTCGCGTTGTTTTCAGGGGAGCTTCCGCCTTCGATGGAAAGGGATTTACATGCGGGTGTGCGTATTTTTACGAGAGAGTTTATCGAAATTTTAGAATGGCTGGAGGATAACGCGCCGTATGCCACTGTTATCGTAAATACAGTTTATAATCCGCTGCCATCGGATTTGCTGGGCATGTCGTTTGGTCTTTCGGACGAGTCCGAGCGGTTTATCCAAAGCCTAAACCGTGTCATATTAATGGAAAGCCAATCACGCGGTTTTATCGTCTCCGATATCTACGGCAGCCTTTCCAACAGACCCGATATGATGAATGCAAACTTTGATATAATCCACCCAAACCCGCAGGGACATTACGAAATCGCCAAGATTAATTTTTCGGATTTTATGCGGTATTGACTTTATATACCGTTCGGTATATAATTGCGCCATGGATGAAAAAAATACAAAGCAAATAATATTGGACGTAGCCCTTGGACTGTTTTCTGCCAAGGGCTACGAAGGCGTGGGAGTAAGCGAACTCACCGCCGCCGCCGAAATCACCAAGCCCACTCTGTACTATCACTTTGGTAGCAAGGAGGGGCTTTTTGACGCTGTTTGTAAGGAAAATTACGAACGGCTTAATAATGTTGCCGCAAAAAACTCCGTATACCACCCCAACCCGGAAAATTATCACGAGGACATCCATAAAACCCTATGCAATGTGGTACAGGCGTATTTTTCCTTCGCCCGCGAAAACGCGGCGTTTTACCGCTTAACAATGGCAAATTTGTACATGCCGCCTTCGTCTGCGATGTTTGAGGTGGCACAGAAATACCACTTTGAGCAATACGAAATCTTGGGCAAGATGTTTAGAGAAATGGCAAATTATCACGGCAATCTGATAGGAAAGGACAAGCATTTGGCATGGTTGTTAATCGGAGCGATAAATACATATATCGCTTATAACACTGAAAGCGACGAGAAAGAATTTGTACATCGGTTTATGCACGGAATATATTCTTAGCGAGGGGTTATAATTCACATGAAAAAACTCATAGGCAACGAAATCGTATATTTGCATTCTCCTAACATTAACGTGTGTTTTAAGGCGAGAATCGGCTGCAATTTTTCAAACACGGATTTTGAAAACGCAGCAAATGCGGTGGAGCATAGACATCCGATATTAAAAAGCGTCGTAAAAACCGACGCGGAAGGCCAACGATATTATGAATACGGCGGCGGAATATCACTCCAATTTTACACGGCAGAAGAAACGGATTGGCAAGCATGGTATGCAAAAGCAGACAATACCCCGTTTAATTTCGAGAGTGAATCCTTCATCAAAATTGCCGTAATTAGGGGTGAGGGTTATTCGGATATTGTTTTTCTGGGGCATCATATTTTGGGTGACGGTATCGGGTATCTAAATTTAATGCGCGATTTTTTTTGCGCGTTGGATGGCAAATTGGACGACAAGGTTTTGGAGCTTCCTGCGAAAAATAATTTAAAAAAGAAGGGCGGCGGATTTTTGCTAAAGCTTTTTGCCGCGCATTTTAACAGGCAGTGGAATAAGAGCAAAAAGATTTTTACACATCAGGAATATGTAGATTTTTTTGCAAAATATCGTGAGCAAAACCCGTCGGGGATTTATCTTGCCGAAACAGAAAAGGATTTTTTGCCACGGCTAAAGGCAGATTGCAAAACGCGTGGGGTGACTGTAAACGAAGCTGTCATCACAGCGTTTGCACACGCAGTACAAGCGCGTAACGAGGATAAAATGCTCCGCGTAGGTTGTGCCGCGAGCATAAGAGACGAGTTTGAAATCCCCACGCCAAATCATATGGGAAACTATGTAACGGGGATTTCCATAGACGTCGAAAATGCCGACGATATCCCCTCCAAGCTTCGCGAAAAATTTAACGACCCTAAAAAGCGATATCTGGTAATAAACTTCCTAGACAGGATGGAAAAATCACTCATAGAATCGGTTATGTATGCGGGGTACGGGGACTATGACAACCCTGTTTCCAAGAAATTAGCCGCAATGCTCCACGAGCAGCATGGAAAATCCTTTGGAGTTTCTAACCTTGGGGTACAGGATTTTAATGGTTTTTCATTTGATGTTAGTGATGTTTGGTTTGTTAACCCCGCATTTCCGCAAAATTTTTTAACCGTAGGGCTTATCACGGTAAACGGTGTAATGAAATTTTGTCTGCGGTACTCGGGAATGAGTGAAACGCAAATTGTGAATATATACAATAAATTTATGGGAATAATATAGCAAACATGCACAAGGATGATTGCTATGGCAGAAAAATTTATCGTAACCCCATGCGGCGCGTTGCGCGGGAGCATAGAAATCGGTGGGGCTAAAAATGCGGTGCTACCCGTGTTGGCGGCCGCGCTTTTGACGGAGCAGCCGTGTACGTTGCAAAACGTGCCGTCGCTTAGCGATGTGGAATCCATGCGCGTTCTCATAGAATCGCTGGGCGCGAAAACCCGCGCCGCAGGCGAAAAAGGCTCAATAACCATCGACGCGAGCGACGTTACCTCATTGGAGGCTTCTTATGAGCTGGTGGGTAAGCTGCGTGCGTCTTTTTTGGTTATGGGGCCGCTGC
The DNA here is from genome assembly GCA_009786685.1 of Defluviitaleaceae bacterium. Taxonomy (GTDB): domain Bacteria; phylum Bacillota; class Clostridia; order Lachnospirales; family WQUN01; genus WQVC01. The sequence continues at coordinate 8,482 of WQRQ01000014.1, read as the reverse complement.
TTGCGCGGTTTGGGCAGGCTAAGGTTCCGCTTCCCGGTGGGTGTGCTATCGGCTCGCGGCCTGTTGACCTTCACCTCAAGGGCTTTGCGGCGTTGGGTGCGGATATTGACCATTCTCATGGATTTGTGACGGCCACGGCAAATACGCTAAAGGGCGCGAAAATATATCTCGACTTCCCAAGCGTGGGTGCGACGGAAAACATTATGATGGCTGCCGTCCTCGCAGAAGGACAGACCGTCTTGGAAAACTGCGCAATCGAGCCGGAAATCGTAGACCTCGCCAACTTCCTAAACAGCATAGGCGGCAAAATCCGCGGCGCGGGAACGGACACCATAAAAATAGAAGGCGTCCCCCGCCTTCATTCTCAAAATATCAAGCACAGCATAATCCCCGACCGTATAGAGGCGGGTACATTTATGGTGGCGGCGGCCATCACACGCGGCGACGTGACGCTCACAAACGTCCTTGCCGACCACGTAAAGCCCGTGACGGCCAAGCTAAAAGAAGTAAATGTTTCCGTAGAAGAAAGCGACGACGGCATACGTGTATTTTGCGATACCGACACAAAAGCCGCCGACCTAAAGACGCTCCCCTACCCCGGCTTTCCGACGGATATGCAGGCGCAGTTTATGAGCTTGCTCGCCACTGCCGGCGGCACAAGCGTAATCACCGAGACGGTATTCGAAAACCGCTTTATGCAGGTGGGAGAATTAAAACGTATGGGCGCGGAAATTAAAATAGAAAGCCGCAGCGCAATAATCGAAGGCGTAAAAAACCTAACAGGCACACAGGTAGCCGCCAGCGACCTGCGTGCAGGTGCGGCATTAGTCCTCGCCGCCCTGCGCGCAGAGGGTATCACAGAAATCACGGGTATCCACCACATAGACCGCGGCTACGACCGCCTAGACCTACAGCTAAACCAACTGGGTGCTGATATTAAGCGGATAATAGAATAATTCGTTCACGCTCGATTTCTCTTGCAATAATCTATAAACAAGAGTACACCTGCAACTACAACTATTATCGAAAAAGACATTGCATCCCAGACATCAAACATCGGCTCTCCGGTTATCCTCGAAAGTATTAGGTTTATCAGCAAAGACACCGGTATAGCCAACAATAGCGAAACGGCAGACGCTATCAGTTTTTTCGATTTAAGCACCTTAAACACTACGAATACAGTCCACATAAAAACAATGGCAACCACAGACATCCTGATGCCAATGGGTAAAATCTGAGCATCTATTAAGGAATTTTGAACAATTAAATAAGGTATAATCAAAGCACTTAACACTATCAATGAGCCGGTGATTCCTTTTACGCCGTACTTAATGACAGGGAAAAATGAACACCATGCAAATACTATCGCGCTTATTGGTATCAACGACCATGTGAATGAATTTGATATTGCCAAATCAACGATTGAACACACAATAATACCGAGCAGAAGCATTATTGAGAAAGCTATTGCAAAGATGTTTTGAAATGATTGGGTTTTAAACCCTGCGGCTTTGTCGGCATACTTTAGAGCGTTGACAACACCTACTTCGACACTTACTGCTTCTGTACCTATTCTCTCACCGTTTAATAACTCGTTTGTCGTAATGCTGAAAATATCTGCTATGGGTGATAAAAGTGAAATGTCCGGACAACTCAAGCCACGTTCCCATTTCGATACCGCCTTGTCGCTAATATTTAGCTTTGCAGCCAAATCTTTTTGTGTCATCTGATTTGATTTCCGCAATTCCGAAATAAATTTCCCCATTTTTTCAATATCCATTATAAACCCCTTCCGACTGATTAAATATATCATCATTTTATAGTCCAACATTATAATAAACAAGAAGCTGGTGGTAGATTTAAGGAAGTAAACCAGCGGTAGAAGGAATAACCCGCAGCTCATTTATAGGTTTTGTTACGTTTTGTCTGCTTGTGAATATTTCCGTTTCTATTGCCAAAAATTTGCCGCTGATATGTTCTTTGAATATTTCGGCGGCGTTTTCTATTTGGCTTTCTTCGTTTTGAATGCAGTGGTATCTTCCCGCCGGGGTGATTATTGTGTTTTCTGTTTTTTCGGGGACTTCTATGAAGATACTGTACATATTGTCTTGCCACAGTGTGCCGTACTCGTACATGCCGTAGTCGTCTTCTGCGTATGGGATGTTGTCCCATGAGGATGTCAGCATTTCGAAGAAATTTGCCTCTTGCAAAGAATCCCCGCAGGGCATTGTGTGAAAAATTTGCGCGGGCAGGTCGCGGGTGTATATTTGGCCGATTTTGTGCTGCTCTGCCAAATCCATCTCATGCTCTACTATGTCAAGCAAACTTAATCCTTTTTGCAGTAATTTTAATTTTACCTCCGCTGCAAAGCGGCATTTTTTGAAAAATTCTCTGATATCCATTATGCCGTCGGCGTCTGTAAATTTTGCCATCTCCGACAGTGGCAAGTCCATTGCTATGCAAAACATTATCATTTCTACGAGGCGTGTTTGGTCGAGTGTGTAGTATCTGTAGCCTGTCTCGGGCGATACATGGGCGGGTTTTAGCACGTTAATCCGCTCGTAGTAGCGCAGTGATTTTATCCCCACGCCCGTTAATTTTGACAGCTCACCGATGGAAAGCAACTTTTTTTTATTTTTCATAAAAACCCCCTTGACTCTCCCATTATGGTATACATTATAATCGCCATTGTCAAGAGCGGTCAATACGAATCGGCTAAGACATCACGGACAAGGGGGTTACGCTAATGGAAAACTTCTTTAACATACGTGCAGAAAAACAAAGCCATATTATCAATGCCGCGCTTTCTGTATTTGGCAAGCAGGGGTATCGTAAGGCTTCGCTATCCGATATCGCGCAGAGCGCAGGCATTACAAAGGGCATGATTACTTATTATTTCGGCAGCAAAAAAAATCTTTACCTTTATTTGCTTAGTGTAATACATGAGAAGCTTACCAAAGAAATAAATGAAAAACTCCCGCCCGATATCACTGATTTTTTTGAAAAAATTAAAATCGCGGTGGAAATTCAGGTGGAAGCCATAAAAAAACATCCCGGGCTTATCAGCTTTGTAAATAGCATGACAAGCGAAAGAGACCCCGACATAGCCACAGAAATAGAGCAAAGCTTTATAGAAGACTACAATCGTTTAAACGAAATTGTATTTTCTGAAATAGGAACAAACCCGCTGTACAAATTTGTCTTTTGGGCATCAAGCGGCTTTACAGAAGAACTCTACGCCACAAATGGCGAAGAATCACAAATTGACGAGCTTGCAACATCCTTTTACGACTGCTTGGACATGATAAAAAAGAGGTAGAGATATGAATAAATTTTTGGAGTACCTAAAGCCGTACAGCGGTATGTTGTTTGCGGTGTTGATTTTCCTTGCCGTGGAGGCCTATATCGCGCTGATATTGCCGGGTTTTATGGCGGATATCGTCAATGACGGCGTTTTGCCGGGGCATTTGCCTGTGATTTGGCGCAATGGGTTGATTATGCTTGGGCTTACTTTTCTTAGCGTGTTTTTTGCGATTATTACAGGCTTTTTTACGGCGCGTACGGCCATAGGCGTGTCTAACGACCTGCGTGAAGCAGTTTATGAAAAGGTGCTTAGTTTTTCTGAGGCGGAGATTAGCCGTTTTAATACATCGTCGCTGATTACGCGGACTACAAACGATATTATGCAGGTGCAAAATACGCTTATGATGGCGATTAGGCTGCTAATTTATTCTCCGATTATTGCTGTCGGCGGCATTATACGCGGGCTGGAGCGCAGCACAGATTTGGCCTGGATTGTTTTGGCGGCCACGATAATTATGCTCGCGCTTATGGGGGTTTTGTTTTTTGTCGCGCTGCCTAAGTATAAAAAGTGGCAGGATTTGATAGACCGTGTAAACCAGGTTTCTCGAGAGAATTTGAGCGGGATTTTGGTAGTACGGGCGTTTTCCACACAGGGCTTTGAAAAGGGGCGGTTTGCGAAAGCCAACCAAGACCTCGCCCATACCGAGCGTTTTGTTAACCAAACCTTTGCGTTTATGACACCGATAATTTCGCTGGTTTTAAATTTGACTACCGCGCTTATTGTTTGGGTGGGTGCGCAGCAGGTGTCGGCTTTCCGCGCCGATGTCGGTGATATTTTTGCATTTTTGCAATACGGCATGTTGATTATATTTTCCTTTCTTATGATTTCCATGATGTTTATTTTTGTGCCACGCGCCGTGGTTAGCATGGGACGTATTAATGAAGTTTTGCAAACCGAGGGCTGTATCGCTTACAAAAAAGACCCAACCCCCTTCCCCGATAATTTTGTCGGCACGGTGGAATTTAGGGACGTGACCTTCAAATACCCCGACGCGCAAGAAGACGACGAAAACGTGCTGGAAAACATCTCATTCACCGCCCGCCCGGGCGAAACCACCGCCATCATAGGCGCGACGGGCGAAGGAAAAACCACGATTTTCAAATTACTGCTCCGATTCTTTGACGTAACAAGCGGCGGCATTTACGTCGGCGGCGTAGACATTCGCGACGCCCACAAGGAAGAACTCCACCACAAAATCGGCTATGTAGCACAAAAAGCCTCGCTTTTTACAGGCACAATCCACTCCAATCTTCTATACGCAGACAAAGACGCAACGGAAGAAAAAATAAAAACCGCCGTAGAAATCTCGCAGTCCGAGGCATTTATCGCCTCCAAGCCCGAGGGCTACGACGCAAACGTAGCGCAGGGCGGGTCTAACTTCTCGGGAGGGCAACGGCAGCGGCTTTCTATTGCGCGGGCATTGGTCAAGGACGCGCCGATTAATTTGTTTGATGATAGCTTTTCTGCATTGGACGTTAAAACCGACGCGCTTCTTCGCGCCGCGCTCAAGGAAAAAATGGGCGATAAAACTACGATTGTGATAGCGCAGCGAGTTTCTTCCATCATGGACGCAGACCAAATTTTAGTCCTCGACCATGGCAAAATCGCAGGTATAGGCAATCATCGCAACCTAATGAAAACCTGCGACATATACAAAGAAATAGCGGCTTCCCAACTATCGGAAGATGAAATCAACCCATCGCGCTAAGCGCGATGCCGCGGGAGCGGGAGCGAAACGGGCTTTGCCCGTGTAGCGAGGGGGCTTGGGGGCGTAGCCCCCATTAATAATGAGGAGGTGGCGAAGGCATGAACGAACACGAACACAAGCAAGAGCGCGACGATAGCGGCGCGGATATGATGGGCTTTGGCGGCCAAGGCGTAGCAGAAAAAGCCAAAGACCCCTCCAAAACAATCCGAAAGCTAATCACCCACCTCGCCCCGCAGCGGGTAGCCCTCATGGTGGTAACAATCCTCGCGATAGTATCCACGGTTTTTGCGGTAATAGGTCCACGTGTTATGGGGCGCGTCACAACAACGCTCGTTGACGGAATCGTAGCGCACTGGATGGGTACGGGTTTGCTGACGGATTTCCGACGCATGGGCAACCTCACGATGATTTTGATAATACTGTATATCGTAAGCGCGCTTTGCAACTTCTTCCAAGAGCTAATCATGGCGCGGCTTTCCGTAAAAGTTACCTACGAGCTGCGCGAGAAGATTTCCGAAAAAATGCACAAGCTTCCTATTAACTACTACGATACACGTTCGCAGGGCGAAGTCCTTTCCCGCATGACAAACGACGTGGATATGATTAGCCAAACCCTTAGTACAAACCTTACGCAGTTGATTTCTGCGGCTACTACCATCGTCGGTACGCTGGTGATGATGCTTTCGATTAGCATTACAATGACTGCGGCGGCATTGGTCGTAATTCCGATTTCCATGGGGATTATGATGATGGTGCTTAACAAATCCCATGTATTTTTCAGCAAGCAACAAGAAGCCCTGGGCAAGCTTAACGGCATAGTAGAAGAAACATACGGCTCCCACAATGTAGTACGCGCCTACAACGGCGAGCAGGACGCACTCACAAAGTTTAAAACCGCAAACAAGGACGTACGCTCGGCGGGTTGGAAGGCGCAGTTTATGCAAAACATAGTAGAGCCGATTTTTGGGCTGGTGGGCAACCTTGGCTATGTGTTGGTTACGGTAATGGGCGGATGGCTCGTGGTACAACGCGCCATCACCATCGGTGACGTACAGGCGTTTATCCAGTACATCCAAACCTTTACCCAGCCTTTGGCAGAAATCGGCGTGGCGGGCAATATGCTGCAAGGCACGGTAGCCGCCGCCGAGCGCGTGTTCGAATTCCTCGAAGAAGAGGAAGAAGTCCCCGACCCCGTCACCTCTGCCCACAAAGATAAATACGAAGGCCGCGTAAGCTTCCAAAACGTACGCTTCGGCTACAACCCAGACAAAATTATTTTGCACGACTTCTCAAAGGAAGTTAAATCGGGGCAAAAAATCGCCATCGTCGGCCCTACGGGCGCGGGTAAAACTACGGTTGTTAAGCTGCTCATGCGCTTCTACGAGCTAAACGGTGGCAAAATTTTGATAGACGGTATAGATTCCACGGAATTTTCACGAGCCGAGCTACGGCAAATCTTCGGCATGGTGTTACAAGACACATGGCTGTACAACGCCACGATAATGGAAAACATCCGCTACGGCTCACCAAACGCCACCGACGAAGAAGTAATCGCAGCAGCAAAAGCCGCCCACTGCCATAAATTCATACGCTCGTTGCCGGGTGGGTACAATATGATTCTTAATGAGGAAGCGTCTAATATTTCGCAGGGGCAAAAGCAGCTATTTACCATAGCCCGAGTAATCCTAAAAAATCCCGCGATTCTTATACTCGACGAGGCGACGTCTTCCATTGACACCCGCACCGAGGTGCTAATCCAAGGCGCGATGAAAGAGCTAATGCGAGGCCGCACATCCTTTGTAATCGCACACCGCCTATCCACAATAAAAGACGCCGACGTCATCTTTGTAATGAAGGAAGGCGACATAATAGAGCAAGGCAGCCACCAAAATTTATTAGAGCAAAAAGGCTTTTACGCGGACTTATACAACTCGCAGTTCGCAGCATAACAAAAACGCGCAAAGCGCGCCCCGGAGGCAAAGCCGAGGAAGCGGAAACGGGCTTTGCCCGTTGTAGCGGCGGGGTAGTAGGGGCAGAGCTCCTACTTAGAAAGGAAGCAGCATGAAAAAATTTATAATTATCTTGGTAATCACCCTGCTACTTGCAGGGGGTGCAGCAACAGGAATATACTTTATATGGCGAAGCACGGGCTATCTAACCACCGACAACGCCCGCGTAACCACGACGCTGGTAGGAATAGCACCAAACATCCCCGGCACGCTGGAACGCTTTACATTATACGAAGGCCGCTACGTAGCCGAAAACGAAATAATAGGCTGGGTAGAAAACGGCGAAACAATGCGCGCCCCCTTCGACGGAATCGTCCTGCACACAAACGCACGCCAAGACCAGCAGGTATCGCCCATGGATAACCTCGCCGTGATAGGCGACATAAACAACATCCACATACAGGCCAATATCGAAGAAACCGACATCGGGCGGCTTCACCGTGGCCAGCGAGTTTATGTTACGATAGACCCCTTCGGCAATCGGCAATTTACGGGCTACATCTCAGAAATCGCCCGCATAACCGGCGCAGAGCTTACAGGCCAAGCGATGTTTTTTAACACAGGCGGGACATTCACACGTGTCACGCACCTCATCCCGATAGAAATTACCCTACACGACGACATAATCCTCGATAATTTCATAGGAGTTAATGCGCGGGTGAGGATTCCGCTACGATAACAGAACGACCCAAAAGCGTTACTTTTCTGCTTGTGGTGTTTTGGCGCAAAGCGGAAAAGTAACGCTCCTCAACCCCGGCAAAGCCGGTAAAATCAAACAATTCGGAGGAATTTCCCATGAAAAAAATATTTTGCATAATTGGCATTATTTGCCTGTCAATTCTACTCGCCGCCTGCTCATCAAACGATGCCCTACCGGCAGCCACCACCTTCTCGGAAGGCCGCGCAACACCCCCCACAACCCCCGACACCCTAACCGTACGCGGCGTGGTAGAAAGCGTAGAAAGCCGAAACATCTACTCCACCCTCGGCTTTCTAACCGAGCGCGTATACGTAGAGGTAGGTGACGTCGTCACAGCAGGCCAAACCCTTGCCACCCTCGACACCGAAGACCTAACCCTAATGATAGCGCAGCAAAAAGTAGAACTGGAGCTAATCCGCCAAATGGCAGAAATACTACCCCCGCAACGCCAAGCAGAGCTTGAAACAATCCGCCAAACCGCAGTACTCGCCCCACGGCAACAGCGAGCCGAGCTAAACGTAGCCCGCCAAAGCAACGCAAACATGCTGGAGCAAACCAGGCGCATGTACACCGAGGCCGCCGCAAACTTAGAAAACAACACAAACATGCACATTATAAGCGCGGAAGCAGCCCTTACAGCCGCCGAGATAAACCTAACAAACACCCGCCGCAGCTACGACATAGCCCGCGCCGACTACGAG
>WQRQ01000013.1 GCA_009786685.1 Defluviitaleaceae bacterium | reverse complement strand
TGATAATGCACCATCCACAATGGCTTTAAGGTCTGTCGTCATGGCTTTCAGCCTAGCGGTGGCGTCGTCTTCCGTTGCACCGGATGGTAGCTTCGCACCAAAGTACAGCTTTATCTTAGGCTCCGTACCCGACGGGCGTACACATGCCCAGCAGCCGTCGTCTGTAGCAAAGTACAGCACGTCGGAAACAGGCAAACCTGTAGGCACAGTCGCACCCGTACTTAGGTTTTTGATTACATCGTTTTGGTAGTCGCGGGATTCCACTACCGTCGCACCGCCCAAGGATTTTGGCGGGGTTGCACGTAAGGCCGCCATTATCTTTTTAATATCGTTTAGGCCGTCCACGCCTTTTAGCGTGATGGATTCAATGCATTCTCGGTAGAAGCCGTACTTTTTGTAAAGGTCTTGCAAGGCGTCGTAAAGCGAAATCCCCTGCTTGCGATAGAAAGCCGCCGCTTCGCAGACCAACAGGCTCGCCACCACGGCGTCTTTGTCGCGGGCATATGTGCCGGCGAGATAGCCGTAGCTCTCCTCAAAGCCAAGAATATAGCTATGGCTACCCGTTTCCTCAAAGCCTTTAATTTTTTCGCCTATATATTTGAAGCCCGTAAGCACTTCCATGTAAGCTAGGTCATTTGCTTGACATATTGCGCGGGTCATATCGGTGGATACGATGGTGGAGATGATTGCGCCGTTAGCGGGCAACTTGCCCTTGGCTTTCATCTGCGACACCATGTACTCGGTGAGCAAAACGCCCGTCATATTACCCGTGAGGAAGCGATACTCGCTGCCATCTTTTACGGCCACGCCAACGCGGTCGCAGTCGGGGTCGGTGGCGATAATAATATCGGCGGATTTCTCATTAGCGAGTTTAAGCGCGAGCGCGAAGGCTGCTTTTTCTTCAGGATTCGGATAGGAAACAGTCGGGAAGTTGCCGTCGGGCAGTTCCTGCTCCTTAACAACAAAAACATTTTTAAAGCCCGTTTCCTTTAACGCACGTTGTACGGCCTCGTTACCGGCACCATGCAGTGGTGTAAATACGATTTTTATGTCCGACTCGGGAATAATTTCCGGATTAAGGCATTGCGCCTTTACATTTTTAATAAACTCCGTATCCACCTCGGGCGAAGCAACATTAAACAGGCCTTTTTCCGAAGCCTCGGCCTTTGGCATTGTTTTTACCATAGCAAAGCTAGTAACCTTTTGCACCTCGGAAATAATCGCCTCGTCACGCGGATAAGGGCATTGCCCACCGTCCGACCAGTACACCTTATACCCGTTATACTCGGGCGGATTATGGCTGGCTGTGATGACGATACCCGCAATGCAGTTTAATTTTCTCACCGCAAAAGAAAGAAGCGGCGTAGCACGCAAGCTCTCAAATGTATAAGTCTTAATCCCGTTAGCATTAAGCACCAAAGCCGCCTCGGCAGAAAACTCCGGCGACATACGGCGGCAGTCGTGCGCAATCGCCACACCCATGCCGGGCTTGTAAGCGTCACTCTGCAAAATGTAATTGGCAAGCCCTTGCGTAGCCTTACGAATCGTATAAATATTAAGCCTATTTGTGCCCGCGCCCAATACGCCACGCATTCCGCCCGTGCCAAACTCCAGCTCCTTAAAAAAACGGTCTTCGATTTCCTTCTCATTGCCCGAGATTCCTTTTAACTCCGCTTTTGTAGCGTCGTCAATTATCGGGTCTGTCAGCCACTGGTCGTACACTGCTTTGTAATTCATTCATTCCCACCCTTTTTATTTTTTATTTTTTGCGTCTTTATATGCAGGTAATTTCATGCCTTCCACACTTGCGGCGTTTACGACCGCTTCATAGGCTTCTTCTACGATATCACCGCCCAAATCTTGCGCGCAACTTATCCCGCCATGTCATCGGCTCATCATCGCCGCCTTTACGACGCTCTTTGCGCTGTGCGGCCAGTTCCATTTTGGTTTTTTTGCCCTTCATACCTACGATATATGCCCCCGCTACCTCCACGGTAACGGTTTTTTTGACGGGCAAAATTTTATATGTTTCTTCTTCACACATCAGCGTCATAATCTGCGGGCCTACTTTTGCCTTAACCAACGGCATTTTAAACATCCGACCCATCCGCGGTATCTGGTCTGTCATAGCTTTAGGAAAATTAGCATTAGTCAATTTATCCTTTTTCTTGTCAATCACATAAATAGAAACAGTCTGCTTGTGCTGCGCCACCATCTCGTTTTGCTGCGCGGCTTTTTTGCCCGCCCAACTATTTAAAAAATACAAAACAACCCCCACTATAAGAATGAGAATCGAAACAATAAAAATTACTCCCCATGGCCACAAAATTTGTTTCCTCCTTCGAATTTTAAAAGCTTGCCCTATTATATGAATAATCCGCTCGGGAAGCAAGGGGGATTTCGTCGGAATGCGGAGAATGCGGAATCTGTAGCGGTTTAGCCCGTGGGCGTCGTGTTGTATCGTGCGCGGCCATCACGGGGAATTCCCTTCACTGCTAGAACCTGCGGCCAACCGCTGCGAAGGGAATTCCCCGCGCTGGCCTACATACAGCACGGACGACCACCATGACGCGTGCGCTTCGCTTGCTGCGTCGCGGAGGGCTAAACCGCGACAAGATTCCTTAGGCTCGTACGAAAATACAATGCTTTTTCGGACGAGGTGTGGTATCGAGCGTTGCTTTTACGGTTTAGATGATTTGGTAATAACCGCTCCAGCCCATACAATTACCGGCTCCGCGGGGATTTCATCCCAAGGAATCCTACAACATTTGTTTTTTTGACCAAAAGCTTTCCAAGCGGCACAGACACTGGGATGTCTAGGGTTTTTGCCGTTAATGTCACCCCTACCCGACACTAACATAATTTTTGTCGGACAGTAGCCGTACGCGGTTATTTTGCCCGCCCGAGACGCGCGAAGTTTGCGCGTNGGTGGGGGTCATCCGCGCTTTATGTAGTTCGGCGCGGGGAATTCCCCCCGCAGCGGTTGGCCGAAGGTTCTAGCGGAGGGGGGATTTCCCCGCGCCGAACTACATAAAGTGCGGATGACCCGGGAGGCGCACTCCCACCAAGCCCCCCAAAGGCAAAATAACCGCGCACGGCGACTATCCCCCCCAGTTGACGAACTAAAAAATATGTAGCAAAATTAGGGTACATGAAAGGGTGATTCCCATAACAGCAGAAATCCTAACCGTAGGCACAGAGATTCTTCTGGGAAACATAGTAAATTCCAATGCGGCGTTTTTGTCGCAGGAGTTGGCCAAGCTTGGTATTGCGGTGTACACGCATACGTCTGTGGGAGATAATCACGGGCGGCTTGCGGCGGCGATGGGGCAGGCGATGGGGCGAGCGGATATTGTGATAACCACGGGAGGGCTTGGGCCAACGCTGGATGATATTACAAAGCCCGTGGCGGCGGATTTTTTTGGGCTGGAGATGGAAATACACGCGGCGTCGCACGAGCGAATATTGGAGCGATACAAAGGCCGCGCCCTGCCGGAGAATGTAGAGCGTAACGCGCTTGTGCCAAAGGGCGCGAGTGTGTTGCCAAATGACAATGGAGCAGCACCGGGAATATGTATTGAGCGCGACGGAAAAACCTTGATAATGCTGCCCGGCCCCCCGTATGAGATGCAGCCGATGTTTAAAAATTACGGCGTCGCACTTTTGAAAAAAAATGCGACCCGGGTATTTGTGTCGCGTACGATAAAAATAATAGGTATGGGCGAAACCGCCGTTGAGTCGCAGCTTCGCGACCTTATAGAAGCGCAAGAAAACCCAACGATAGCCCCCTATGCAAAGCTTGGCGAAGTCCACATTCGGCTAACAGCGTCGGCGGCGGACGAGAGCGCGGCAAACGCCCTGCTCTCTCCCACTGCGGAAGAAATCCACCGCCGCCTGGGCGAAAAAATCTACGCCGAAGATGAAACCACTTTGGCAGAAACCATAATCGCGCTGCTAAAATCTAAAAGCCACACCTTGGCCGTGGCAGAATCCTGCACAGGAGGTATGATATCCTCCGACCTAACGGCCATAGCGGGCTGCTCCGAGATTTTACGCGAGGGCTTTGTGACTTATTCCAACGAGGCAAAAACCGCTCGTCTTTCCGTGGGCGAAAGCATTCTGCAAGCCCACGGCGCAGTAAGCGCGCAAACGGCAGCGGCCATGGCAGAAGGCGCGGCAAAGGCAGCCAACACAACAATCGGGCTATCCACCACAGGCATAGCAGGTCCCGACGGCGGCACGGCGGAGAAGCCCGTAGGCACAGTCCACATAGGCCTGTATATAGAAGGTGAAGGCACAAAAACGGTCTCGCACCACCTAACAGGCCAACGCAACGAAGTCCGAAAACGCACCGCCATCCTAGCCTTGGATTTCCTACGGCTTAACCTGCGTACCATGCCATAGTATCATGGCGCGTGCGCTACGCTTTCTGCGCCCCTGCGCACCACCTAAGAGCATTCTCCAGCAGCTTCTGAAACTCCGCGTTAAGCCAAACCTCCAAAATATGCCCGGGTGTAATCACGCAAACCCTGCCCTTGCCCTGCTCACGCACATAAACCGCAGGCGCAATAAACGCGGGCGCATTAAAATAAGGCTCGCTTTCATACTTGCATTCCTCGCCCTGCGCCCCCGCATAGCCCGCCGCCAAAATATCAACATCATCGGCCAAAATTTCTAAATGGTAATGCTCATCGACTTCGTTGAAAATCCCGACCCCATCCGTAACAGGGTGAGGTTTTAACATGCCAACAGTCACAGGGCAATTATTAGGATGAGAAGAAAAACGACATCCTATCAGCCTATCAAGCACATCCGTAGCACCCCCCTCCCCCGAAACCGTACCGCTATGCACAACAACAAGTCCACCGCCACGCTCCACAAACTCCACAAAAGCAGCCTGCACAGCGTCTGTCTTCCAAGCAGAGTTATCCCCCTGCGAAACATGGTCGCACTTGCTCATCACCACAGCATCGTACCCACCAAGCCTACCGGCATCAAAGCCCGCGGCGTCGCTTACCACATCCACATCAAAGCCCTTCGCAGCGAGTGGCTTCATGCCACCCGTCGGCACTTCCCCGGGATGATAGTGGTCATCGCAAAACAGTAAAATTTTCATGGCAATCTCTCCTAAAATAGTGATTATCAAACTAATTTGATGTTTTGGGCAAAAGCGAACCAATCCAATAAAATCAACGGCTAAATTAATCTTTCCACACATACAATCGACAAAAAATTAATTTGACAATATTAGCTACATATTATACTGTAAGAAAAAGTTATACAAGCACCGTCGCGCAAAAGCAGCGCACTGTCGCGCAAAAGCAGCGCGACTTAGAGAGGAGAAATAAAAAATGTCATCAATCCCCACCCCACATATCAACGCAAAATTAAATGCGTTTGCAAAAACGGTTTTAATGCCGGGCGACCCGTTGCGGGCAAAGTACATTGCCGACAATTTTTTGGAAACGCCAAAGAAAGTAAACGAGATACGCGGAATGCTGGCGTACACGGGTACGTACAACGGAAACCCCATATCTGTAATGGGCAGCGGAATGGGTTGTCCCTCTATGGGAATTTACTCGTACGAGCTATTTAATTTTTACAAGGTGGACAATATTATCCGGGTAGGGTCTGCGGGTGCAATTAATATGGATTTGGAGCTTGGCGACGTTGTTATGGGTGTAGGCACATGTATGGAGTCGCACTATGCCGACGGCTTTGCGCGTTGTCCGGGCAGTTTCGCGCCTACGGCTTCGTTTGAGCTTATGCTGAAAGCGCACAAAGCCGCAGAAATCAACGATATCAACTTGGTGGCGGGCAATTTGCTAACCAGCGACATGTTTTACAACGACGACAACGTAGGGCTTAACGCATGGCTTCGCATGGGTGTGCTTGCCGTAGAAATGGAAGCCTCCGCACTATACACAAACGCCGCACGCGCAGGCAAAAACGCACTTTGCCTATGTACAATTTCCGACAAGGTTTTCGACAGAAAACAATCCATGACAGCGGAGCAGCGTGAGACTTCTTTCACGAGCATGATAAACATGGCATTATCCATGCTGTAAGAAAAACCTTAGGCTTTTCCGCCGTGCGCAGCGAGGGGGTTTTGGGGGCGTAGCCGCCATTGAAATGAATAAAATCAACTATCTTCGTAAAGTATGGACAGAGAAATATGAAGCAAAAGACCTCGCCGCCGCCGCAAAAATCGGTGAGGTCTTATTAGACGAGCATTGGCATAACGAAAATATCCATGCAAAGGGTTATGCCAATGACTTGTTTAATTTGGCGTGCGTCTACGACGAGCTGGGCGACCTGGAGCGTGCGGCGGAGCTTTATTCCGACTCCGCAAACCGGCTTGTCGGAGAAAATCTTTCCGGCAGCGAGAGATTGCAGTATTCCATGCGTATTAACAGCTTGGCAACCACGTTAATCAGGCTGGGGGTAAAGGAGCCTGCGCTTTTTATGCTGGGCAGTGTGGCCGCCGGCCTGCATAGCGAAGACAAAAACAACCCACTCTACGCCGACGCCCTGTACAATTTGGGCAACGCTTCGGCAGAAACAGGCTTTAAAAAAGAAGCAATTCGCTACCACCTCGACGCCCTAAAAATCCGAGAAAACGAAGGCCATATCGAGGACATAATACACAGCCTACATAGTCTTGCGTTTATCTACGAGGCGATGGACGACTACGGAGAAGCCATTTCCTATGCGGAGACGGCGATGAGCTATGCCGTCACAGACGACCACGGCTACGCCCGCGCTGTCAATTATCTGGCAAGCCTCTACGAAGGCGCGTTAAAATACGAAAAAGCCTTCCCCCTATACGACCGCGTGTTAGAAATCGCAGAAAAAGAAGTAGGCCGTGAGCATAGTGCGTACCTAAACGTAGCTCTTCGCCGCGCAAACCTGCTGGCTCTTCTCGACCGCCACGAAGAAGCCCTATCCGCCCACGAAGAAATCCGCGTTGTGTTTGCACGCGTTTCGGGCAAAAAGCATATTTTTTACGCAAACTGTCTGCGCGGTATGGCCATGCTTCACAAGACCCTAAACCACCCCGACGAAGCCGAAGCCCTAATCCTCGAAGCCATGAAAATCCGCCGCAATATCTTCGAAGACATAACGCTGGACATCACCTTTCTAATCCGCCTTCACCTGCAAGAAAGCAATCCCACCAAGGCATTGGAAGCCCTCATATACGCCCTCATGTGTTCCGGCTCGGATTCACCGAGCTTCCCGGAGCTGCTCAATATCTTGGTGGAGGTATTTTCCAAAACAGAAATGCCCGACACCATGGGCTTTCTGGATTCCATGGAAGTGCTAAACGACAAAGAAAAACTCCGCCCGATAATCGCAAAATGGACGGAGTGGGAGGAGAAGGAGTAAAAAATCGCCTTCACTTGGAGGCGATTCTTAGTGCTGCGGCGAGTTGGTCGGGGCAGGATGTACCCCTTACGCCGCATTTTATTCCGCTTACTGCTTCTATTATTTCTTCTGCTTTGCGGCCTTTGGCCAGCCTTGCGATTCCCTTTAGGTTGCCGTCGCAACCGTTAGAAAATTTTACATCGTTGATTATTCCGTCGGTGATGTCTACGCTTATTTCGTTGCAGCATACACCATTGGTTTTGTATGTCATATTAATCCCTCAAATTCCTTTATTGTATTTTTTATCACAGCGATTGCATCTTTCCAAAAGTCTATGCTTTCGATGTCTATGCCAAGCATTTTGCAGCTTTCTGTGATTGGCATTTTGCCCGAGGCGCGTAAAAAGGTATCGTATTTTTCTCCAAAGGTCGCGGGGTCTTTTTCGTAGATTTTGTACAGGCCAAGTGCAAGCAAATGCCCAAACGCATACGGGAAGTTATAAAACGAGAAGCTTCCGCTGTAGTAATGGGGCTTGATTATCCACATATATGGGTGCAGATTTTTTGGGTCTAGGCCGTCGCCGTAGGCCTTTTTTTGTGCGGCGAGCATTTGCGCGTTAAGCTCGTCCACAGAAAGAGGATGGTCTTTGCGTGCGTAAAATACGCTTTTTTCGAATAAAAACCGCGAGTAGATGTCCAAGATAACCTGCGTAGAATCTTGCAGGCTGTTTTCAATCATCTGCAACTTGGCGTTATCGGGCAGAGTTTTAAGCGCGGCGTTTGTCACAATCATTTCGCAGAAGGTAGAGGCTGTTTCCGCCAGCGGCATGGGATAATGCGTATTTAGTATGCCCTCTTGCATAATCTGCATACTATGGTATCCATGCCCAAGCTCATGCGCCAGCGTAATAATATCCGAAAGACTACCGCCAAAATTTAACAACACACGGAACTGCTTTATATCATAAATATCGCCGCAAAACGCGCCGCCTACCTTACCCTCACGCGGCTCGACATCCACCCATTCTTTTTCGAAGGCGGTGCGTGCCACCTTCTCCATGCTCGCGGAAAATTTGCCGAAATTATCGCACACAAAGGCCTTGGCCTCGTCGTAGGAATAAGTCTTATCGCCGGATTCTCCCATAGGCGCAAACATATCGTAAAACGGCAATCCGTTCTCATGTCCGAGTTTTTTCGCCTTTAGCTTCATATAATCGCGAAGGCATTGCAAATCGGAATCCATCGCGGCAAACATCGCGTCCAGCGTTTTCTGCGTCATGCTGCTGTCGAAGAGTGTTCTGTCCAGCGGATGGTTGTATTTTTGCTTTTCGCAGATAAAATTTACTTCGCCTTTTATGCCGTTCATGGCGGCGGCGCAGGATTCCGCTATTTTTGGATATGCGGTGAGTTCGGCTTCGTAGGCGGCTTTGCGTACCTCCGCGCTTGCGTCGTATGCCATGTTTCGGCATTCGTTAATGCCGATTGTACGGCCGTCGTATTCACATGTTAGCTTGGACACCAGCTTGTCGTGAAGCATACCCCATGCACCCGAGCCTGTGGTTGCCATCTGCGCCGCAAGTGCTTCTTCGTCCTCCGTCATCATGTGGCCGTATTCTTCTGCCATATGCTGCAACTGGTAGGTGTACTCCGCAATCCCATGCTTTTCCGCCAGCGAAGGAATATCCCCCGCTTTGGATAAAAATGCCGCAAGCCGCACCTTAACACGGCTTGTCTCTGCACCAATCGTCTCCAGCAAATAAATAAACTTGGACGCGTCGGAGTTGGCAGTATCCGTAGCATACACAAAATGCGCATATGAGCTAAGCCTGTCATTTTTGGCGGAATAATCCTCCAGCAGACGGATAATAGCAGCCACGCTTTCAAAAGAATCTACTTCCATGTCATTCATTTTTTCCACAAGCTTGGGGATTTCCAAAAAATCCGCCCTAAACTCCTCCGATTCAAAACCCTTGTAGATGTCGTTTAAATTCCATTTCATATTACATTTCCTGCCTTTCTGCAATACATACTTTGTTTCTGCCGCTGTTTTTTGCTCGGTACAAGGCTCTGTCCGCATCGGCAACAAAGCTGTCCAAGCTATAATCCCCACCATGCTGAGGTATAATACAATGCAAGCCCATACTAACCGTAATTTTTGCTGTCTTTTCGTCCTCCAGCACCAAGATATAGTTTTCGACGGAGGTACGTATGTCCTCTGCAATTTTGCTTGCGCCGGTCAAATCCGTATCGGGCAAAATCACGGCAAATTCTTCGCCGCCCCAACGAGCCGCCTTGTCGCCTGCGCGTGTTATCACCGCACGTATAACATCGGCAACCCCAACCAACGCCACATCCCCTTTTAGATGGCCATGGTCGTCGTTAAATCTTTTAAAATTGTCCACATCCATTATTATAAAACTAAGCGGTGACTGCTGGCGTTTTGCACGTTCCCATTCCTGGCTTAGCTGCGCGTTAAAATAGCGGCGATTGCCGATACCCGTAAGGTCATCGGTTACGCTCATGTTTTTTATTTTACGCAACAAATTAATAATTTTCATCTGGCTCTGAATGCGCATTTTTACGATTATATCCACAAAGGGCTTGTGGATATAATCCACTGCACCCAGCATAAACCCTTGTATTTCGCTGGCGGAGTTAGACAAGCCCGTGATAAAAATAACAGGGATATGCTCGGTCTCCGTGTCGGCCTTCAGCTTTTTTATTACCTGAAAACCGTCAATATCCGGCATTAAAATATCCAAAAGGATTAAATCGGGCTGCACCTTTTTTGCGGCAGAAAGGCAGTCATTGCCTGTTTTTTCTATATAAACTTCATAATCATGGTTAAGAATCTGCATGAGTATTTTCAAATTTATTGTTTCGTCATCTACTATTAGAACGCTGTTTTTTTTAGTTTCCATTTTGCCACTTCCTATTCAAAACGCACTCTCTTTGCGCGTTATTTAATTTTCATACGACACTTTACACTACTCACACAAAATCTTTTTTAGCGTGTCGGCAGAATTCATGGCCGCCTTAAAATCAAAATTTTCTATCTGCTTGTGTAAGATGGCAGCCTCCGGAATCCCACGAAGCCCCTCCGCCAAACTAAGTGCTTGGGTATTACCTGTTTTTATCAGCGGGATTAACTCATCCAACAATCGGGCAGCCTCGCCGTCTACGGTAATATGCGGCAGCGATATGCTTTTTATTACCCTTGCTAACTCTTCTTCCAGTGCAGCGGCTTGGGGTGTGGTCGGCATTTTGCCGTTTGACAGTGTGTCTTCTACGGTTTTTGCGGTTTCCATCAGCTTATCTTCAAAGATTAACCCTGCAAGACCCTTGATTGTATGCGCCAATAAATGCGCTGTTTTTATGTCGCCGTTTTCCAATGCATTTTTTATATTTGCAAAAGTATTTTTGTGACTTTTGTAAAAATCCATTTTTAACATTTTAACCAGCTCGGGATTGCGCCCGTAGCCTTCTGCCTTTGACGCATTTAGCATATTGGGCAATTTTTTATCTCTTATAAATTTTTTTAATATGGAATGTAAATGCTTTGTATCAATAGGCTTTGAAATAAAATCGTCAAATCCTATTTTTATAAATTCGTCCGATTGACCCCTCAGCGCGTTTGCCGTAAGCATGACTATCGGCTGTGTATATCCCAGCTCTCGTAGGGCTTGCATGGTTTGTGTGCCGTCCAGCTCCGGCATCATTTGGTCCATAAATATTATATCGTATTTTTCGCCGTTGTTTATTTTTATTATTGCCTCGCTGCCGCTGTTGCATGTTTCTACGGTGAGACCGTACAGTGACAATAGCCCGCGTGCCACATATAGGTTGGACTTCACATCGTCCACAACAAGCACATTGCCGTAGGGCATTAGCTCCGGCGTAAACCCAAATTTTTTAGGGTCGATTTTAAATTGCTGCAATTGGCCTGTTGTTTTTTTACCCAAAACCCCATCGCCCGCCGCTTGTTGCGGTATTTTTACTATAACGCTTGTTCCTTTACCTGCTTCGCTTTCTACATTAATGTATGCGTCCATCATTTGTGCCAGATTGTACACGATGGGCATACCCAGCCCTGTGCCGCTTATATGCGGGTTTTCTAACTCATGGAAACGGGTGTAGTCGCTTTTTTTAAGAGCGGACACCTGCCCCGGCGTCATACCGACACCCGTATCACTCACAGAAAATACCAAGCATTTATCCTTATATGCCAAGGTAAGCTCTATTTTGCCGCTTTCCGTATACTTAAATGCGTTGGATAATAAATTTGACATGACTTGCTTAATACGCAAAACATCCCCAATTAAATATTTGGGCAAATTTTCGTCCACATGCATACCAAAAATTACATTTTTGCTGTCCGCGTACGAGAGGTGGAGGTTAACTACGTCGTTTATCATACATGCGACACTGTATTTTTCCGGCATAAGCGACATTTTGCCCGCTTCTATTTTTGACAGGTCGAGGATGTCGTTAACAAGCTCCAGCAATATAATGGAAGAGTTGTGAATTTTGGCAAATGCTTCTTCTATGTCGGGGGGCAAGCCCGGGACTTGTAGTTGAATTTCCGAAATCCCCATAACCGCAGAAATCGGCGTGCGTATCTCGTGGCTCATCCTTGCCAAAAATCTGCTTTTTGCGGCATTGCTTTCTTCCAAAATCTCTTGTTCTCTTTGCATTGCAGCTTTTACCTGTGTCAAATCCGAGGTGTATGCCACTATCATGGATTTGCCGTGGATGTCAAACCTTACCAGTGTGATTTCTGTGGGTATCGGCCTGCCGTCCAGGGTGCAGTGCATCCATTCGAACCGAGCATAGCCGTCTTTGTATGCCTTGTCCATAATAACCGGTATCATTTCGCTCGACAAAGCACCGCAGGGCTGACGCTCCGGCGATAGCTCGTGGAATTTTTCTATGTATTCCTCTTTGCTGGGGACATTATGCAATTCCAGCGCGTGTTCGCTGGTAGAAATCAACTTGCCCTTGTCATCCCAAAGGTTTATCACAATAGGCGAAGAATTAAATATCGTCTGTATTGTCTCATGGGCTTCGTACTCTTTTTTTAGCGCGGCTTTTACGGGGCGCAAATCTACCCCGTATGCAACCAGCATATTTTGCCCCTTGTTTGTGAAGCGCACCAAGGTAATTTCTGTAGGTAAAAGCTCACCGTCCAAGGTACAGTGCAGCCACTCAAACTTCTCGTAGCCTGTTTGGAAGGCTTTTTTTACATAGGAGATTGCCTTTTCGTCGGAAGGCGTGCCGCATGGCTGAAACTCCGGCGACAGCTCATGGAAACGCTCAATAAACTGCGCCTTATTTTCCAGCCCAAAAATCTCAAGGGATTTTTTGTTGGTATCAATATGCTTTGGGGTCTCGTCCCATATATTAATAATATATGGGGCAGAGCTAAGTATTATCTCATTGATTTCATTGGCTTCGAGTTCTTTAATTTTCACGATGCAAGCCCCTTCATACGAAAAAGGAATGGGTTGTCCCCATTCCTTTAAGTCATCAAAATAAAAAGTACCTCAGTTGGTATACGCCTTTAGCAAAGGCTCAAGCCTTTCTGCCGTTGCAGGGTCGTGGATGGTAAGTTTTAGCGGCTTAGAAAGGTCTAGGCTAAAAATACCCATGATAGACTTGGCGTCCACCACATAACGGTCGGAGCCTAAGTCGATATCGCCTTCCAGCGGCGCAACTGTATTTACAAAGCCCTTAACCTTATCCACCGTGTCCAAAAGAACATTTAAAGTTTTCATCGGATTTGCCTCCCTCAGATGTTGGTAGCTGTATTGTAATATCTTGCGGCGCGTGCGTCAAGTATGTTAAGCTTTTTTTATTACAAATTTGGAAGGGATTTTATTTATGAAAATAAAAAAATTTTTTGACAAACGGCTTGGCGTGGAATTATCACAGCTTGGTTTTGGCGCAATGCGACTGCCTGTTTTGGAAAACGGAAAAATCGACCGCAAACATGCAGAAAAAATGGTAGACATGGCATACGAGGCGGGTGTGAATTATTACGACACAGCGCAGCCCTACCACGGCGGCGAATCGCAAATTTTTTTAGGCGAGGTTTTAGCAAAATATCCTCGTGACAGTTATTATTTTGCAAACAAGCTGCCTACGTGGGCGGTTAGCAGCAAGGCGAAGATGATTGAGATTTTTGAGCAACAGCTCGCGGATTGCAAATTAGATTATTTTGATTTTTATATGATACACGGGCTTGGCGAGGACAGATACGACCTGGTAGACAAGCACGAAATTTACACGTACTTACTTGAGCAAAAAAAAGTCGGGAAGATTAAATTTTTGGGCTTTTCTTATCATGGCAACTACGAGACGTTTAAGCGGCTATTCGATAACTATAAATGGGATTTTGCGATGATACAGTACAACTATGTAGACAATATAATGCTTGGTACACAAAAATACTATGATATCATGGTAGAACACGACGTGCCGTGCATGATAATGGGGCCGATACGCGGCAAGTTTTTAGCCACGCCACCCGAGGACGCCGTAAAGGAGATGGAGAAATTCGACGGCGGGGGAACAACGCCTTCGGCATGGGCTTTGCGCTGGTGCATGGATAAAAAGAATATAACCGTCGCACTTTCGGGCATGTCGGACATCGAGCAGGTTAAGCAAAATATACGCACCTTCGCAGAATCGCCGCAAAATTTATCCCCCGCCGAAGCCGATATGCTGGCAAGGGCAAGGGATATAATGCTCGCGATAAAGACGATTCCATGTACGTACTGCGGGTATTGTATGCCCTGCCCCAAGGGCGTGGATATCCCAAGGCTTTTTGAGGTGTATAACCAGTATAAGCTCTTTCCTAATGAGTTTAGAGCCGGCATAGGCTACGGAAAGCTTGTGCGGGATAAAAAAGGTGACGACCAATGCGTAAACTGCGGCATATGCAACCCAAAATGCCCGCAAAATATAAACATCCCCGAGTGGTTTGCCCCAATGAAAGAAGAAGTAGAGCCACTACGACAGAAGTTTATTGCCTCAGTGTGATTATAAACGGACTGAAGACAAACCCTCGCCACGGACGGGGGTTTGTCTTAGGTCTGAGTTGCTTTTTTTTTACAAAATTATACATATCAGTCCGCCGCTGCCTTCGTTGATTAGCCTTTGCAGCGTCTCTTGGAATTTCATCTGCGCTGTCTCCGGCATACGGAAGAGCTTGTTTTGCAGGCCGTCCCGTACCATCTCGTGCATGGTTTTGCCAAACATGTTTAGCTCCCATATTTTTCCCGGATCGTCCTTCATCTCTTGGTTGATGTAGGTTATTAGGTCCTCGCTTTGTTTTTCGTTGCCCACCAGGGGGGAGACTTCAGTTTCTATGTCGGCGCGGATTAGGTGTATGCTTGGTGCGCTGGCGCGGATTTTTACGCCGTATTTGCTGCCGTGTTTTACCAGGACGGGGGCTTCGAGTTTCATTTCTTCTGTGGCGGGGGTTACTATTCCGTAGCCTTTGCGGTGTACTTCTTCTAAGGCGTTTTTGATTTTATCGTACTCTCGCTTGGCTTCGGCCAGCACTTTTATTGTGGAGATTAGCTGGTACTCGCCCGCTATGTTCATGCCTGTTGTTTCGCTTAGGATTCGGTAGAACAGGGACTCGTCTACGGAGAGGTCTATGTGGACTGTGCCTTCGCCCAAGGCGATTTTTTCCAGTGCGGCTTTTCTTACATATTCGTTTTCTTCCAGAGCGGGTAGGTGGGCGCGCATTTCTCGGAGCTTGCCTACGGTGTGTACCATTTGCTTTACCGATCCTATAAAGCTCTGTTTTAGCCAGTGGGTTAGGGGGAGTGTTTCTATCCATTTGGGATAGTTAATTCGGATTTCTTGTACCGGGAACTCGTAGAGGACACGCTCGATTACTGCGTTTATGTCCTCGATTTTTAGCTGGGCGCAGTTTAGGGCGATTACCGGTGCGGCGTGTTTTTCGGAGAGTTCTGCGCGGAGCTTTTCTGTGGCTTCCGAGAAGGGTGACTGGCTGTTTAGCAACACCACAAAGGGCTTGTTAATGCTTTTTAGCTCGCGGATTACCCGTTCTTCGGCGTCTATGTAGTCTTCGCGGGGGATTTCGGCTATGCTGCCGTCCGTTGTTATTACTATGCCGATTGTCGAGTGGTCGTTTATTACCTTTTTTGTTCCCATTTCTGCGGCTTCTGCGAAGGGGATTTTGTCCTCCGACCATGGTGTGCTTACCATGCGTGGCCTGGAATCATCGTCGCCGTCGAGGTGGCCGCTTGCTCCCGGAACCAGGTAGCCTACGCAGTCTATCATGCGTACCTTAAAGGCCGCTGCGTCGTCCAGGCGGATTTCTACCGCTTCGGCGGGGACAAATTTTGGCTCGGTTGTCATTATTGTTTTGCCCGCCGCGCTTTGCGGTAGTTCGTCCGTGGCGCGCTCTTTGCTGTAGCTGTTTTCGATGTTTGGGATGACAAGTAAGTCCATAAAACGCTTGATAAATGTGCTTTTGCCTGTGCGTACGGGGCCTACTACCCCTATGTAGATGTCACCTTTTGTACGCTCTGCAATGTCTTTGTAGAGATGTTGGTAGTCCATGTTTAATTCCTCCCTTGGGGTTTTGAAATTGTACTGATACAATATCCTATGCGCAAAAGGGAGATTTATGATTTTTACTTTAGGATAAATCGTTTATAAGTGCGTCTACTGCCTCGAAAACCATGGTTGCAGGGTTTGCTTTGGCGGGGTTGTTTGTGGTTTTAGACGCTTTTAAAGCTCTTGCCCATTTTATGGCATTATCTATATCACCGTTGCACTGTTTGATTTTTTCATACAATTGTGGGTCATTTTTGCCATTTGAATCAAAGTCTTGTCTTTTGGTAAAAATACCGTTTTTCCTGAATATTTTTGTAAGTTTATCATTGTATTCGTTTCTGCGTAGTGAAGATTGTATGTACTCAAAATGCAAGCACAGCCACAGTTCAAAGCTTTCATTCGACCAAGCCACGGTACAACCGGGATATCTTGTAGTTGCTATATTAATCGCGGTATTAAAGTTATTTGCAGGAAAATCATCTTTGTCGAAGACAAAAATCATTTTTTCGTTTTCATACGGAATGCGTTGTTTGCCGTATTCGATATCAACAAAATCAAAATATTTTTCCACATTGTTAATAAGCCTTTTTGTGTTGCTACCTTCGCCTACCGTTCTTATATCTATATTGCTGTCCCCTGCGATGTTTAGGCTGTCTACAAAGCCTTTAAAATAGTGTTGCTCTGTAAAGCCCTCGCATACTATCAGCCATTGGGTTTTGCGTTGTTCTCTGATTTCTTCTTCGCGTTTTTTTCGTCCGGCTCTTTTTTTATGGAATAGGTTTTCGCTCCCCATGGTTTACCCCCTTTTAGCCGCTTGCGTATAAGGGATAGCACCAAATCTGCCGGATAAGTAGTGCTTTCCATAGTCTAAATCTGCACGCACTTCATCTTTTGTGGACTTGAATGAATCTAGGCTGAATGCTGTTGTAAACTCATTTTCATCTTTTTCTACAAACCAAATTTCGTCACGTCTTAACTCGTTTCTGTTTAGAAGGGTTAGGTTGTGGGATGTGAAGATTAATTGTGAGTTCATAATATTAATTTTTTTGTCATGGAACATCGCCACTATGCGACGGAGGATGAGAGGGTGTAAATAGGTATCTAATTCGTCGTAAATCAGCGTTGTAGATTGCTTTTGTAAGGCAGTTGAAATAGCCGCATGGATTTCAAATAATTTTTGTGTGCCAGCAGATTCTATAAATAAAGAATACTTTTCCCCTTTGTGTTTAGTTAAAGCTTCATATGCGGAGTTACCGTTTTTGTCAGTTTGTTTTTCTATTATGATATCTTCAATACTAGGGTCGAATTCTTGTAAAAAATCAAGTGCAGACGCCCTCAATAAATCTATATCGTGATATATTTGATATAGTAAACTGTCATTTGCCATATATAAAATGCTGGAAGCAATATTTTGCCTGCTCCAATATACTATATCAATAAAAGTCTTTTCATTTTTAGACGGTTGTTTTATCTTCCGATTTCCCAAAAAACTTAACACTAAACTATTTTCATTTATTAAATCATTATATCGTTCAAAACTTTTGTATGAACCGGCGAACTTGATAGTATCATCAACTCGTTCGAAAATGGTTTTGGTGACAGTATCCCTAACGGATAATTTTCTGTAATATAGCCATTCTTCATAAACTTTATTTCCGGTTGCTTTGTATCCATACTGGTATTCATGGATTCCTAAAGTGAAAAAAATTTCACATTCGGTGGGCTTATCACGTAAATCACCACTAAAAAAAAATGGTATGGCGTTAAAACTTTCAGCTTCTCCAAATGTATGAGAAGACGAAATATTAGTAAACATATCAAGAAGTGCATCGACTATATTGCTCTTGCCGCTGGCATTTCCCCCATACATAGAGATAACAGGCAGTATATTGACTCCATTATTGTTGATAAGAAAGTCCATATGCTCCCTTCCTTTGCCTGCTGTTAAGTCAATTGTAAGTTCATCGCCTATGGAGCGATAATTTTTTACGCGAAATTGCAATAGCACAATACTCACCTCAAGGGTCATTATATCACCATTTCTTAAAAAGTAAAATTTTAAGTGTGTTTATGAGAAATTATTTCACAAAATGGCTGAATTTATACCGATTAGAGTATATTTATGCATGAGCAAAAAGCATATGACAAAACGGTCGAGTATTGTTGGATTGATTTTTAACTGATGATAAATTACGATTAGTTGAAGTTTTTGTTGTTGTCAACCTGTATTTATGCTACATTTTGACAGGTGAATGAATTGATGGGTACTTTGTATATAGTAGCAACGCCAATCGGCAATCTGGAAGATATCACGGCGCGTGCGGTACGAGTTCTTGGTGAGGTGGATTTAATCGCCGCTGAGGATACGCGGCATAGCCGTGGTTTGCTTACGCATTTTAATATTAAAACCCCTATGTTTTCCTGTCATAAATTTAATGAGGGCAAACGAGGGGATTTTTTTGTGGAAAAGCTGCTGGAAGGGAAGAGCATTGCGTTGATTTCCGACGCGGGGACGCCTTGTATTTCCGACCCCGGGGATAGACTGGTTGCGGCGGCGGCAGAAGCAG
This sequence comes from Defluviitaleaceae bacterium, assembly GCA_009786685.1. GTDB lineage: Bacteria > Bacillota > Clostridia > Lachnospirales > WQUN01 > WQVC01. The sequence goes on along the minus strand of WQRQ01000013.1, from coordinate 21,378 downwards.
GTGTGCAGGTTGTGCCTGTTTGTGGTGCGAGTGCTGTGATTGCCGCGCTTTCGGTGAGTGGGTTTGATACGTCGCGTTTTGCGTTTATTGGGTTTTTGCCGCGTGGAAAAAACGCCGTGAGTGGGCTGGCAGAAACGCTGACGGTCGTGGAGACTGTGGTATTCTATGAATCACCTAAGCGCGTAGCGGCGGTGCTTTCCCTTATAATGGAAGAAATCCCCGCCGCCGACCTGTGCATATGCAACGATATCTCGAAGAAATTCGAAAGGATATATCGCGGCACGGCAAAAGAAGTTTTAGAAGAGCTTTCGCAAAACCCCGCTGCCGAAAAAGGCGAGTATACATGCGTGGTGCATTTGCCAAAAACCGAAAAAGCGGAAGCGGTAACGGAGGAAGAAATCTCCTTGGAAGCACAACTCATGGATATAATGATAAAGCACGACTGCACGCTAAAAGACGCCTCACGCTTACTCCACGAGGCGAACGCAAAACTTTCAAAAAAAGAAATATATGCCGCAATGTTAAGGGTGAAAGCATGTCTAAGCTAATTTTACCGCATGGCGAGGTAACGCTGCCCGCGTTTTTCCCCGACGGGACGCGGGGCGTTGTACGTTGTGTGGACAGCACGGATTTGGAAAACTGCGGCGTGCAGGGCATTGTAATGAACGCATATCACCTAATGACAAAACCCGGCGCGACCACGATAAAGGCCGTGGGTGGGCTAAACAAATTTACGGGCTGGAAACGCCCCATCATCACAGATTCGGGCGGCTTTCAGGTGTTTTCGCTTCTTCGCGAGAATGCCTCCATGGGGGAGATACGCCCTAACGAAATCATCTTTCGCAGAGACGGGAAAAAAACTGTAATCACTCCGGAAAAATGTATCACGTCGCAGCTTGCGTACGGCTCGGATGTTTTGATGGCTCTTGACTATTGCACGCACCCCGCCGACCCGTACGAAATCCAAGCCAAGGCCGTAGCCACTACCATTCGCTGGGGCAAAAAATGCATGGATACATTTGCAAATGCAAAATCGAAAAGCCGTTTATTCGGGATAATCCAAGGCGGCAACGACAAAGCCCTTCGCAAAGAATGCGCCGAGGCACTAATCGCCATGGGCTACAAAAGTTTCGGCTTTGGCGGCTGGCCGCTGGACGAGGACGGAAAGCTCACGGAAGAAATCTTGGCATACACTGCGGAGCTAATGCCCGCCGAAGGCATAAAATACGCAATGGGCATAGGCAAGCCGGAAAATATCGTGGCCTGCGTTCGCATGGGCTACAATTTATTCGACTGCGTAATCCCAACGCGGGAGGCGCGGCATAACCGATTGTATGTATTTAATGAGGCACATGGCGTAGACGACAATTTTTACAGATATCATTATATTTTGGATGACGAGCATAGGCGTGATTCTCGGCCTGTTTCCGAGTTTTGCGATTGTCACACCTGTACAAATTACTCGCGGGCGTATTTGCGGCATTTGGCTAGCATTGGCGATGGGCTGGCGGCGCGGCTGGCGACGATTCATAACCTGCGCTTTTATACAATGCTGATGGAGCGATTAAGATAATGGCAAAGTATGACATGCTCTACCCGCCGCTTGTGGAGCGGGTTTTTGCGGAAAATGCAAACAAAAGAGACCCCATAAAAGCAGCCAAAACCCAAATGCACCAAATGTATGGCGCGTACCTGCAAGGAAAGACCCACAAAAAAGCCAGCGAGCTATTGGATTTACTGGGCGCGAACGCTTTTGGTCAAAAAAACAAATGCGACACAACAAGCGGAGCGAGTGCGTCATCCCATATTATGGAGTTGCACGCGTCCACCAAGGAGCGGCTTCCGTTTGTCAAGCAATTCTATGGATTTATTGCAAAGCACACGGCGTCGGTAGAGATGGTGCTGGATTTGGGCTGCGGTTTTAATCCCTTCGCGCTACTGCATATGATGTTTTTGCCAAAAGCATACCACGCCTACGATATAGACCTTCGTACAAAGGATTTGCTTAATCAATTCTTCAAAATATCGGGCTTGCCGCAGACGGCAAAATGCGCCGACCTAGCCGTAGAGACCCCCACCGAAAGCGTAGACCTCGCACTAATGCTAAAGCTTGTCCCCGTGCTGGAGGCACAAAAGCTCGGCCGTGGCTACGAGCTTGCAAACGCACTTAACACGCGTTTTTTGGTGATTTCCTATCCACTGAAAAGCCTGGGTAGGCGGGAAAAGGGAATGGGAAAAAATTATGCCGCCTCCTTCCGATATGCCTGCGAAAGCGGCTCGTTAAACAACTTTTCCATCCTCGAAAGCGAAAAAATAGGAAACGAGCTTGTATATATATTGCTTCGACTATAGCCCAAACGCACTGCCCACCGCGTCGCTTGGCATACGCCAGTCGCCGCGAGGAGAAAGGGAGACGCTACCGATTTTTGGCCCGTCAGGCAGGCAGCTTCGTTTAAACTGCTGCGAGAAGAAACGACGGTAAAATGTCTTTTGCCACTTGTCGATTTCTTCCGCTGTGTAAGAGCCGTCGAAGGCAACGACAGCAAGTTCTCGCACCTGGGTCGGCGTGCGCCCCCAACGCAGTGTATGATATATGAAGAAATCATGCAGCTCGTACGGGCCTACGATTTCTTCGGTTTGTTGGATTATTTCGCCATCCTTAGGCGGCAGAAGCTCCGGACTTATAGGGGNGCTTATGATATCTGTAAGCACCTCTTTTAGTGCGGGATTGTCTGTTGTTTCCGATACATATTTTACTATGTGGCGTACGAGGGTTTTTGGTACGCCTGCGTTTACCGCGTACATGCTCATATGGTCGCCGTTGTAGGTTGCCCAGCCCAAGGCAAGCTCTGAGAGGTTTCCACTGCCTATTACTATGCCGTTTTCTTGGTTTGCGATGTTCATTAGTACGAGGGTGCGTATACGTGCTTGGGCGTTTTCGTAGGTGATGTCAAATTGACCCTCGGGGTGGGAGATGTCGTGCAGATGTTGCTTAACCTGCTCGGTGATGTCGATTTCGCGGCAGGGGATGTTTAGGGCTTCGCAGAGCTTGTGGGCGTTGGTTTTTGTGCGGTTTGTTGTGCCAAAGCACGGCATTGTTACTGCGGTGATTTCGCTGTTTTTGACACGTGCTGCCACCAACAACGTAAGGGTGCTGTCCAGCCCGCCCGATACGCCCAGCACGGATTTTGCACCGATATGCTCCAGACGTTTTTTTAGCCCATGGGATTGAATATTTAAAATCTCCTCACAACGCGCCGCTATGTTTTTTTCGGGCAGAAACGGGGTAGGGGAGATTTTGCGGGTTAAGGAATTAAACTCAACACCAAGGACAAAAGGTATATATGCATAGCCGTTATCATCGGTTTTAAACGAATTTATACGCCTGCGCTCATGTTTAATAGCAGTCAAATCAATTTCGCTAACGGCAAAGCCATCACCAAACGGCTCTGCCTCGGCCAGAATGCTCCCATTTTCGCAAATCAGATTATGGGCGGAAAAAACCATATCCGTGGTGCTTTCGCCCATCCCCGCGTCTGCGTAAATATAGCCGCATAAAAGCCGCGAGGACTGCCCACTCACCAGTGACCGCCGATAATCGGCCTTGCCAATAGTCTCGCTGCTCGCGGAAAGATTTGCAATTATAATCGCTCCCGCAGCAGCATGACGAACGCTTGGTGGGTTAGCCACCCACAAATCCTCACAAATCTCCACCGCAAACGCAAAACCCATCTCGCATTCAAAAATCAAATCCGTGCCAAATGGGACGCTGTGTCGAGCAATCTCGACGTGGCGAACAAGCTCGACGTTCCATGCAGAAAAATGCCGCAGCTCATAAAATTCACCGTAATTAGGAATTGCCGTCTTAGGTACAATACCTAAAATCTTGCCACGGCTAAATACTGCTGCGCAGTTATACTGCTTTCCGTTGAATTCCAGCGGAAGACCAACGATAGCCACCACACGGCAGGCTTCCGTTTCCTTCACAATTTTAAACAACGCGGTCTCCGCGCTTTCCAATAGCGCATTCTGCAAAAACAAATCACCGCATGTGTACCCCGTGATACAAAGCTCGGGCATACAAATAAGGCGGATTTCTTGCTTTTCCGCCTTTTTTATCGTTTCTATAATATGCGTGGCATTGTAATCACAATCCGCCACACGGATTTTTGGCGTAACCGCCGCCACGCGCACAAATCCCTGTGCCATTAAATCAGGCCTCCTTCGTCGGCAACACTGCCGTAGTGTGAAAATCCGCTTCGCGTATTTTGCACATCTAATGCCCGTCCTTGCACTTGGCACAATTACAATTGCGCTCGCACTGTGGGCGATGCTCTAATATTTTCATGTCATCCACGTGGTAAGTATCTGTGACAGGGTCTTCGCCCTGCTTTACCTTTACGGATACTTTTGCGGTTTGGCGCAGAATGTTTATATTTAACACATCGCCGTCGCCGTCGGGAGTACGCACAAGATCGCCCACGCCGGGCATTCCTTTCATAAGGTGCGCGTAGGTTTCTTCTTCATATTTTAGGCAGCACATAAGCTTGCCGCATATCCCGGAAATTTTTGTAGGATTAAGGCTCAAGCCTTGGTCTTTAGCCGACTTAATAGAAACAGGCTGAAACTCGTCCAGAAAAGACGCGCAACATAAAACCCGTCCGCAAATGCCGATACCGCTAAGCATTTTTGCCTCGTCACGTACGCCTATCTGACGAAGCTCAATGCGCATTCGGAAAGTGGCGGCCAGGTCTTTTACAAGCTCACGGAAATCCACACGCCCGTCCGCCGTAAAATAAAACACGATTTTGCTTAAATCAAAGGTAAGCTCTACATCCACGAGATGCATTTCGAGATTATGCGCCTTGATTTTTTCCAGGCAGATTTCTCGTGCTTCTTCTTCTTTTTTGCGGTTGGCTTGTTCCTGTGCGGTATCGCTTTCTGTTGCCAGGCGCAGTACCTTGCGGATGGGCTGGCTCAAATGCGATACCACCGTATCATGCTTTTCCAGCGCGATAGTGCCGTACTCCGCGCCGCGACCGGTTTCTACGATAACAGGTGTCCCAAGCGAAAGCTTTTCCGCCTCGATTTTATCAGGGTCGAAATAATATACCTTGCCAACGTCCTTAAAGCGTACTCCTACGATTAACATTAAAATCTCCTCTGACTGGCCTTAGGCCATCTTTAAAAGCATAAGTTCAATTGCAAGCTGCAAGTTACCATTTTGCGAAATAATCTGCTTTGTTTTTGTAATCGCGTCCACCGCGTCAAAATTTCGCTGATGTCCGTAAAGTACATACAGCGCGTCCAAAAACTCGTTTAATTCTTCCTTAGAAAGCGGCTCGATTTTTTTGTAAAGCCCAAACGCCTTGGGAATATCCGCATTTTTTACGGAAGCGGCGATTTCTTCTGCAAGGGTGCTTACGGCCACAAAATCCCCGCCACGAATCTTCTTAACAATGCACCGCGACAAAATAGTAGGCAAAAACCCAAATGTGTTTTTGGCAAGAAACAAAAAAACCCCATAAGGCGCAGGCTCCTCTATGGTTTTTAATAAAGCGTTTTGTGCCTGCGGGGTGATATTACCCTCGATGATAAAAATTTTGTACCTATATTTAAACGGCTTAACGGCGACGGGCATTATAATCTGCTCCCGTGCGTCTTCCACGCCGATTTGGGCCTTTGTGCCTTTCACAAAAAATGTGTCGGGATGATTGCCGCTTTCGAAGGTACGGCAGCTTAGGCATTGCCCGCAGGCGCTTTCCGATTCGCAATTAAGCTTTTTTGCGTGGCTTAGCGCGTGCTTTCGTACGGTGGCGATATCTTCTCCTTCGAATAAGATGGTCATTACACTATCATATCCAAAAGTAGCCCATGTATTTCATCAATTTTGTCTAAAATGGTGAGCGCGTTTTTTTCCTTGCTGAGAAGCTCCTGCGCAAGCTCGTCAAGGTCTTGGTTTACAAGGCGAACGATACCGTAAACATGGTGACGCCCGCGACGGTCGAGAAAATTTTCGCGGCTAAACTCGTGGGAGTGTGTTACCACCTCGTTAATAAAATCGGTGATAAGGCTGCGATAATGCTTTAGCTCGCCAAAATCCATATGCTGCGCCACTCGCTTGCCCTGCACAGAAATCTGCCCAAGCAAACCCTGCAAACGCTCCGCCAAGCCCTCATCACTAAGCCGGTTTAGCGTAAAGCGGAAATCCTCCTGCTTAGGCTGCTTTTCAACCGCATTAGCCTCGTTAAAACGCGCCGCAAGCATTTCCGATACTTTCATGTTAGTGTCCATATTGCCGCCCCCTAGACTTTCTTAAACTCGTCAACATTAAGGACAAATATCGTCGCGCCGCCTACCGTAACCTCTACGGGGTAAGGGGCAAAGCTCTCGTTAGCGTTTACATTCATTGCATTAACCGATGTGATTTGCTTTCTGCTTTTGCACTTTTTCTCGATTATGTCAATAAGCTCGGGAATCCGCTCTTCCGTAACCCCGATAATGAGCGTGGTATTACCCGCTCGCAAAAAACCACCCGTAGACGCAAGCTTTGTAACACTAAAACCCTTTGCACTCAAATGGTCCATAATGTGAAAAGCATCCTCGTCGTGTATCATCGCCATAACAAGTTTCATTGGCGCAGCCTCCTTTGCTTCTCGTCTTCCAACGATTATACCATAAGCTATAACATTTTTAAAGACATTGTCCTAGAAAATGTCACGCCCTTTAAAGTGGCACAATTTATCCTCACAATCCGTACAAGAAGACGGCTTGTCCGCATACTGCAAAAACGGCCAAGGATTACGCCGCGCCGCTATCTCCCACCGCACAAAAACAAACCCCGCCATCAAAATAAGAACGACGGTAAAAATACCGGGAAAAAGCACCAACGGAGTAACCATCATAACATAATCCCAATTATAAATCCGACACTCCGTACAGCACCGATTATGCATAAAAAACCGCTGAAACGGACACCAAAACATAATAAAAACCACATCGCAAAGCGCGTAAAAAAGCGTAATAAGCACAGCCAAAGCAGGCGTAAACACTCCAAAATTATGTAATACCATAAACAAGCTTGCATTAAAAACAAACCATATAGTCCCCATTCTGATTGCCTTAAAGTTTAATTTTTTAAGAAGAAACGCAGGCACAGGCTTGCCCGTAACAGGCTCAAAATGCCGCCTCGCCCCCACGCTAATCCGCGTATTAGGAAAAATCCGATAAAGCATACCAATAACAAGCATTCCCCAGCAAGCAAATAAAAACACCCCACCAAGGGCGTTCTGTGGGTTGGCCGTAAAATCAAGCAAATCGCTGTCAAAAAAATAAATCACAACCGCAGCAACAAAAAGAAAAGTCCTAATCATCAACATCCGCAAATGCTTCTTAACCATGCTACCGATGACAATGCACCTCATTTAAGTAGGGACTCCGTCGGGCAAAGCCCAACTACGCTTCCTCACTACGTTCCGGGGGCGCGCTCTTACGCGACAAACGACGGCACTATTCTATCATAAACTAGAAAAAATAAAAACGCGCACTCAATAAAACAAGTGCGCGCCCTGTCAAAGTTTGGGTGAAGCCTTTTCAAAGGCTTCCGGGGTTTGGGACAGCGTCCCAAGGTCTTGAACTTTTTAATCCCCCATAGCATCAGCCATAGCCCTAGTAGTATGCACCGTGCCGTGTGGATGGTGTGGCGGCGCGTATATGACGTAGAGCTTCATTGGGGTGTTACCGATGTTAGTGAGTGTTCAATAACCCCAAACCATCTTATTTACACTCTAAAGTAAGAAACAAGCTGCTGAAGAAGCTCCGCCTGAGAGTTAAGCTCTTCGGAGGCGGCGGCAGTTTCTTCGGAGACGGCGGAGTTGCTTTGCACCACCTGAGAAATCTGCGAAAGCCCGCTTACCACTTGAGAAACGGCTTCGGCTTGGTTGGTGGATGCGGAAGATATTTCGCTTACGATGTCCAGCACCTTGGTTGCGTTGTCCACTATTGTATCGAGGGTGGCGGCGGTGGATTGTGCTATTTCCGAGCCTGTATCTACTGTGTTGATGGATGTACCTATCAGCTCCGTGGTTTCGCTTGCTGCTTTTTGTGAGCGTGCTGCCAAGGAGCGTACTTCTTCCGCTACTACGGCAAAGCCTTTGCCGTGCTCGCCCGCACGTGCGGCTTCTACAGCGGCATTAAGCGCGAGAAGGTTGGTTTGGAAGGCGATATCTTGGATTGTGCGTATGATTTTGGAGATATTGTTTGAGGCGTCTTTTATTTGGGTCATCGCGCCGAGGGTTTGTTGCATGGCGTCGTTGCCCTCGCGTGCGTTTGCCGTGGATTTGTTGGAAAGCTCGTTTGCTTCGCTTGCGTTTTTGGCATTGGCCTGAGTCTGCTGGTTAATCAAGTCCACGGAGGCGTTAAGCTCTTGGATGGAGCTGGCCTGTGTTTGCGCACCGTTTGCCAAATCCATCGCGCTGGTAGAAATCTGCTTTGCCCCCGAAAGCACCTGCGACGACGCTGTAGAAATCTCCGACATAGTTTTGTTAAGCGTCTGCGAAATATTGTTAATGGAAGCCTTAATCGGCGCAAAGTCACCGATATATTCGCGATTGATGGACTTTGTCAAATCGCCGGAAGAAATAGAGGCAAGTGTATCATTCATTTCGCTAATATAGCTGTTAAGCGAGCCGATGGTCGAGTTTACGCCGTTTTTGATAACCGCAAAGTCACCGGGATAGTCGCCTGTGACTTTTTTGTCAAAGCGGCCTTCGCCCATGTGTTCCATTACGTCGCGGATTTCTTGTATCGGGTTATTTACGGCGTCTGCCAAGCTGTTAAGGCCCAGCATAATTTCGCGCCAGCCGCCTGTTTGCTTTGTTTCGTCGATGTGTATTGCCAGGTTGCCCTTCTTTGCGGCGGCATCTATCATTGAGTTGATTTCTTCGCTTACGTCTTTTAGCTTTTGTATAAGGCGGGCAAAGGCGGTTGGTGTGGCTGCCCAGTCTCCCGGCCAGTCTTCGGCTTTTAGGCTTAGGTCAAATTCGCCTTCGCTTACCTGATTTAGCATTGACGATATGCTGGTGATATTTGTGGTGTTTTGTGCCAACAATGTATTAATATGCTCGACTACTTCTTTAAAAGAGTTGCGATAGCGGCTGTCGTTTATCGTGTAGTTTACGTCGCCTGTATGCATGTACTCATTGTATGCCTTGGATAAGTCGTCTACGATGGCCTTGATTACATCCACGAGGCTGTAGATATCGGTTGTCAATTTGCCTATCTCGTCGTCGGCCAAAGAAGCAGTGTTTTTGTTAATGGACAGCCTGCCGTCCGTAACGTCCGAAACAAGCGAAACAAGCCCTTTTATCGGCGACATAATGCTCTTGGTGATTAGGTAGCTAAGCAAAATAAATGCAATCAAAGAAGCAGCGAGTGCCATGATGATAAATGCATGTGCCGTAGAAGCAAGCGAATCCTTTGCTTCGATGGCCTCGTCCCTAAGCTCTTGGTAGCGGTTGCTGAGCGCGGTGATTCTGAAGGTAGAATCCACCACGGCAGGCAGTACGACGGTACGCACCAAATCCATTGCTTCTTCCGTGCGTCCTTCTTCGCGCAGACGCACAGCCTCCGCACCTTGTATATGCAAGGTATAGTGTGGAAGATATATAGCGTCTACGAGAGTAAGTATCTGTGCATCGTTAATACGAGTTGGACCATCACCCTGTTTCCATACTCCATACCCGCAGCCATACGGATCCAGCCCACCCGTAAACGGCTCGTCAAACAAAAAAGCGCGTTGCAGGTTAAACCCCCAGACATGGTGCGCCGTTACAAAACCATGCACCGTGTCATTTAACTCGGTGATAAGCGCAAGCTCTTGGTTTAACTCGTTTATGCGGTGGAGTGTAAGAAAACTATACCCACCCAACACAACTGCAATCATAAAAACACAGAGAAATCCACCTACGATTTTTGTGCGTAATTTAATGCGCATACTAAAACATCCCTTCCTGAGCGGATTAACCCGCTTTTTCTACAAAACTTATACATATTATAATGTCAAGTGTTTTTATTGTAAATAAAAAACCGGTTGAAAATCGCAATTAATTAACTTGACAATTCCCGATAAATTTGGCAAAATACGCAAGTCGGAGGAGGTGACAATCTTGGCAAACATTAAATCGGCACAAAAACGCATTAGAGTAGCCGCAAAAAGGCAGGCGCGCAACAAGCACGTAAAGTCCTTTACAAAAACGGCTGTTAAAAAAGTAACAGTTGCGGCAGGCGCGAAAGAAGCAAACACAAACGAGCTTCTTCTGCAAGCCATCGCCGCTATAGATAAAGCCGCCTCCAAAGGCGTATACCACAAAAACACGGCTGCGAGAAAGAAATCACGGCTCACAAAAATGGTAAATAAAGCGATATAATCAAATTACCCTAACCAAACGGATAGGGTTTTTTTCTATCCAAAAACACGAAAGGGGTTTACCAATATGATATTCAAAGAATTCGGAAAAACAGGGATAAAAATGTCCGCGCTTGGCTTCGGGGCAATGCGCCTGCCCATGCGCGGCGAAGGCGACAAAATCGAGATAAACGACGACCTGGCCATCCCGATGATGCACCGCGCCTTCGAATTAGGCGTAAACTACATCGACACCGCACCATACTATTGCGAAAAGCTAAGCGAAGCGGCAGTAGGCCGCGCATTAAAAATCTGGAAGGGCAAGCAGATATATGTATCCACAAAAAACCCGATAGAAAACGAAAGCGCGGACGACTGGCTAAAACGCCTGGAAACCTCGCTAAAAAACCTCAACCTGCCCGCGATAGATTTCTACCACTTCTGGGGAATAAACCTCAAAGGCTTTCAGTCGTGGGAAAAGCTGCAAAACGGCCCTCTGCAAGCCGCCGAGCGTGCAAAATCCCAAGGGCTAATCAAGCACATCTCATTCTCATATCACGACAGCGCGGAAAACCTACGCCCGATAATAGACAGCGGGCGTTTCGAGAGTGTACTCATACAGTACAATTTGCTCGACCATTCCAATGAGGAAAACATCGCATACGCAAAGGAACAAGGCTTGGGTACGGTAATAATGGGTCCCGTAGGCGGCGGAAAGCTGGGCGCACCGAGCGAAATAATCCGCAACCTGCTAAAAGAAAAACCCGCAAGCACTGCAGAAATGGCAATGCGATTTGTACTATCCAACCCCGCTGCGGACATCGCACTATCGGGCATGAGTACTATTGAGCAGGTAAACGAAAACGCAAAAATCGCCTCTCGAGGCGGCAGTATGGACGCCACGGAGTTAGCCCAAGTTAAAAAAATGATGGACGAAAACAAAAAACTCGCAGAGCTATACTGCACATCCTGCGACTACTGCAAGCCCTGCCCAAAAGACATAAACATCCCTCACCTGTTCGGCCTAATGAACAATCACCGCATATACGAGCTAACCGAGCATTCTGTGGCGAGCTACAATAACGTAATCCGCGGCAAGGAATGGACAAAAAGCGCAAGCCCCACAGATTGCACAAAATGCGGCGTCTGCGAAGAAAAATGCCCGCAAAAGCTCCCCATAATAAAACAGCTCGAAGAAACCCACGCGACGCTCTACAGAGATTAAAAAAACATTGCAACGGCAAAAAAATAAGTAAGCCCAATCATAAAAACTCCATGCATCCTAATTTTAAAAATTGCCCAATCCGTAGGCTCGCCGCCCTGTACGGTAAACATATGGGCAAATTCCCAAAAGCCGTGGGCATATATGAATGCGGCAATACCATATGCGATAACACCAACGCCGATGAGAGCAAAAACAACCATCCCGGGTTCGAAATATGCGTTAGTATGGATTGACAGACCGATTATGATGGCAATAAGCAAAACCGCAAGCACGGCAAAAGCCACCAAGAAACAACGGCCTTTGCCGTGCTTTTCTATGAACCTCTCCATCCTTTGGGTGAATGTCTCCGGCTCGGGCGGCGGAATCGGCTCCGAGTTAAATCTGTCATTCCAATTAAACATCAAGCACCTCGGTTTTTTATTTTATAAACTTACATATCTCCGCGACAAACTCCGCGCCGTATTTATCGGCCTTTACCTTACCTACTCCGGATACCTCCAGCAATGCGTCTATGGTTGTCGGTAGTTTCATGCACATATCCGTGAGCGTGCTGTCGTGGAAAATCACAAATGCGGGCAGCTTTTGCTCCCTTGCGATTCGCAGGCGAAGCTCCTTTAACGCCGCAAGAAGCAGCGTGTTAACCGCGTGCTTGCCAAAGGTTTTGGCAACACGGGGCGCGTACGAATTCGAAGTCTCACCATTCGAAGCCCCTCCGCCGCTCTTTTTGCCGCGCATGATAATAGCCGCGTCCGCCTGCAAAGCTTCCTTTGCGCGGCTGCCCAGCTTGATTATTGGGAACTTCTCCGCCGTTTTTATCAAATACTCTTCGGAAATCATAAAATCAATCATCTCCGCAATGGTGACGGCGGATTTTTTGCTTATTCCAAAAGTCGTAAACTTGTTTAGCTTAAAGCTTTGCACCTTTGCGTTGTTCATGCCGCGAAGCACATCTGCTACCATCTTCGCGCCAAAGCGTTCTCCCATGCGTGTTACACATGAGATTATTTGCTGCGCGTCCGGTGTGATGTTTGTTTCTATAAATTCCGTTTCGCAGTTTATGCAATTGCCGCAGTTTTCTATTGTGCTTTCTCCGAAATATTCGAGGATATGCTTGCGCAGGCATTCGCTTGTTGTGCAAAGCCGCTCCATGATATGCAGTCGCTCGATGTTACGCGCCTTTATAGTCTCATCGGCGTCGGAGGCATTATTTATCATCCACATGTTTTTTTGTACATCGCCACGACTGTACAGCAGCAGACAATTCGCAGGCTCGCCGTCGCGCCCCGCACGCCCTGCCTCCTGATAATAGCCCTCGATATCCTTAGGCATATTATAATGCACAACAAAGCTCACGTTGGACTTGTCAATACCCATTCCAAAAGCATTTGTTGCGACCATAATCAACGCCCTGTCGTACAAAAAATCATCCTGATTTCCATGCCGCTCGTCGTCGGAAAGCCCCGCATGATACCGCGAAGCGACATACCCGTCGCGGCATAGGCTTTCGCAAACCTCCTCAACGGTGGCACGTGTGGCACAGTAAACAATTCCGCTGCTACCCCTGCGCTCTGCCAAAAATGCCAAAAGCGCGGCGTATTTATCCCTGTCATTTTTCAAGTCGAAATACAAATTTGGCCTGTCAAATCCCGAAATTAAAACCTGCGGCGATTTCATTTGCAATTGCGCAACGATATCATCACGCACACTCGGCGTGGCCGTAGCCGTAAACGCCGAAACCACAGGCCGCCGTTGTAACTGCGCAATAAACGCGGGTATCGCGGTATAGCTCGGCCTGAAATCCTGCCCCCACTGCGAGATACAATGCGCCTCGTCTACGGTAAGCATGGCGATATCGGCATGGTGGGCAAAATGCAAAAATTCGCTCGTGAGCAGCCGCTCCGGTGCTATGTAAATCAGCTTGTACATGCCGCCCGCTGCGTTTTCTAAGGCCCGCGCCACCTGCCGCTCCGTCAGCGAAGAATTAATATAAGCCGCCGCAATCCCCTCCTGCACAAGCGCGTTAACTTGGTCCTTCATAAGCGAAATCAGCGGCGAAACAATAAGCGTAATCCCACCAAACATAAGCCCCGGTACTTGAAAACACAGCGACTTGCCCGCCCCCGTAGGCATAATCCCCAGCGCGTCCTGCCCCGACAAAATAGCCCCGACAAGCTCTTCCTGCCCCGCCCTAAATTCGCTATACCCAAAATTCTGCTTTAAAACCTCGCGTGCAGTCATAAAGATTCATCCTTTGAAGCCGCGCGCTCTTTGCGCGGAAGTTAATACATGCAGTACGACATAATATTGAATAAAAATTCTTTCTATTGCCAAACTATAGACAATGAAACAAAAGGGGTTGCTACCATAATGAAATCAACAATAATATTTTGGGCAAAAAAATTATTTTGGATTGTACTTTCTATTATCCTGATTGCTGTTTGTGTAAATATGTTTTTGGGACCCCATTATATAGCGGCGGGCGGGCTTACAGGCCTTGCCATCATTATAGAAGAATGGCTGGGCATGAGCCGCTCCACCGTAATTTACATCGGTAACGGGTTTGTGCTAATCCTCGCGTTGGTTTTTCTTGGCAAGGAAATCTTCTTTAATACGGTAATCGGCGCAATGCTTTTGCCGATGTTTGTATCAATAATACCGCGCATAATGCTGGTGAGCGACAGAATGCTCTCCATGGTAATCGGCAGCGCGATTTTTGGCATAGCCGTCAGCATTTTATACAAAAATAAAGCAAGTAGCGGCGGGACTGCAATTCCGCCGCTGATTCTGCAAAAGCATTTTAATCTAAGCCCTTCGATTGGGCTGTTTATTACCGATGGCTTTGTGGTAATTTTAAGTCTTTTGGTGTTTGACGTAGACGCGTTTTTCTTTGCCATCTTCTCCATTTTCATCACATCCGCCACCATGAGCTACATCGAAAACGGAATGAACAAAAAGAAAATGGTATATATAATCAGCGACTATCACGAGCAAATCACACAAGATGTACTGCACGAGGTAAAGCGCGGAGTTACACTAATCCCATCCATCGGCGCGTTTGAAAAACAAAATCGCCCAATGCTGATGGTAACGCTAAACTCCAAAAATTATCAACAACTGCTAACCATCGTAAACAAATACGACAAAGAAGCATTTATGATAACCGACACAGTCTCCGACGTACACGGCGAAGGCTTTACCTACGAATCGGGCAGCGTTTAGCGTAACAAATTAACGCTGTTTTCCGGCGTGAGCAGCGGCAGCGGAACACGCTCGGCAGAGTTGATGTTGGTAATCGCGGCATTAAACTCCACGATAAAATCTGCGGAGGCTATATCATCGCTGATGGTAAAATCCGTCGACAAAAAAACGCGGGCGGCGTTTTCAAGCCTTTCTGTACCATGCTCAAACAGGCGGACGGTAAAAAACTCTTCAACTTCTTCCCATTCCTCGACCATCCACTCATTAAAATCCACACGAAAATCTGCGAAGACGAGCATAAGCTCCTGTATGGCTTCTTCTAAGTAAATCATAAAATCCTCGGCTTGCTCATCGGAAATTATGCGGATTTCCGCTTCTAGCTCCACGAGGAGTGCGTCGAGTAAATAGCCAAAATCCAACACAAGAAATTGGCGCGACAACGACTCGTCTACTGTAAGCAGCGCGAGTTGCAGTACCGGGGGTAGCTCGATAACCACTTTAAACTCGGGTGTGAGCAGGTTATTAAAATCCGTCTCCGCCCAAATGCGGATAGGCTCAGTTAAATCTATCCCCATAAGCCTAATCATAGGTATGATAGGAATATTAAGCGGCAAAGCCGCAATTATATTGCCAAGGTTAATAAACTCGATTTGCATAAAATCGGAAGACGCAAGCCCATCGCGCACATGTGCTCCGCTTATGACAAGCCCCAAGCCGTTATCAAACAGCCCAAAGACTGCCGCTATGTCGTCGTCAACATCGCCGTGCATGTCAATGGAAACGAATAAATCCATGCTGTAGTTATAAGACGTAGGCAGCTCAAAGCCCAGCAACTGCTCCGGCCACGATTCCGCTTGTACAGGCACACTAAAAAGCAACACAAAAACCAGCGTCGCGCTTATCAACCTCGCAAAAAATTTCTTCATTACATAAGCCCCCTATGCTTTGCCAACCGAGCCAAACAGCTCGAATTTCTCCTTTACAACCTGTTTAATGGCCTCCGCACCGGGCGCAAGAAGCTTACGCGGGTCGAAGCCTTTGCCTTGTTTATCTTTTCCGTCTTCTACATATTTGCGTGTGGCCGCCGCAAATGCCAATTGACATTCCGTATTAACATTGATTTTTGCAACGCCGAGAGAAATAGCTTTTTGCACCATTTCCACAGGAATGCCCGTGCCGCCGTGCAGCACAAGGGGCAATCCGCCCGTAAGCTCCGCAACCTTTGTAAGCACGCCAAAGTCCAGCCCCGGCCAGTCGGCAGGGTACGAGCCGTGGATGTTACCAATGCCCGCCGCAAGAAAATCTACGCCAAGGTCTGCGATGGCTTTACATTCTGCGGGGTCGGCTACGTCGCCGTTGCCTACTACGCCGTCTTCTTCGCCGCCTATCGCGCCTACTTCGGCTTCCAGAGTCATGTTGTTTTTACGTGCAAGGGCTATCATTTCCTTGGTTTTTGCAACGTTTTCTTCGAATGGGAAGTGGCTGCCGTCAAACATTATGCTTGTGAATCCCGCGTCGATACAGGCCAAGCACTCGTCGTAGCTGCCGTGGTCGAGATGGATGGCCACAGGCACGGTGATACCCAGGCATTTGTCCATGGTTTTTGCCATTTGTACAACAGTGGCAAAACCGCCCATGTATTTTGCCGCGCCACCGGTTACGCCCAGGATTATCGGGCTTTTTTGCTCCTGCGCCGTGGTAAGAGCGGCTTTTGTCCACTCCAGGTTATTAATGTTGATTTGCGCTACCGCGTACTTTTCTTTTGCGGCTTTTATTAGCATTTCTTTTGCGTTTACAAACATTTTATACATCTCCTTATTCGGCCTTTAGTTTGATTGTCAGGCCTTTTTTACGTGCGAAGTCCGACCAGATTGTTTCGAACATCCCTACGTTTACAAGTGTGAATTTTTTAATTTCTGAGTGGACTATGGTTACGACAGAGTAGTATTTGCTAAATTTTAGCTCTTTTACGGCGGAGAAAGAAATTTCTTTTTTGTCTTTACCTTCTGTGAAAACAAAACCATTGTCGGTAATGCCCAGTGTGGGCTTGCCACCAAACATACCCATTAATCCGCCTTTTGCGCCGGATAATTCAAAGGTGTGTAAAGGATTCATTTTTTACGCTCCCTTCATTATCATATTTTTAAAATTGATTTTGTATCACGTGCGATTACTAATTCCTCATTTGTGGGAATTACCAGTACGCGCACTTTTGCGTTGGCCTTGGAAACATCAAGTGCCTGACCGCGTTTTCCATTGAGGTCCGGGTCGATGTCTACACCAAACCATGTTAGGTAGCTGCAAACCTTTTCGCGGATACCTACGTCGTTTTCGCCTATGCCTGCCGTAAATACGATGGCGTCGAGACCATTCATGCAAGCGGCGTAGCGGCCAATGTAGCCTGCCACACGATATGCAAATACGTCCATGGCCGCACTTGCGCGCTTGTTGCCGTCACAGGACGCCGTAAACAGGTCGCGGAAGTCGCTGGATACGCCGCTTATGCCAAGCATACCCGATTTTTTGTTAAGCAGGTCGCCTGCTTCTTGGGCGGAGATGGATTCTTTCTCCATGATGTATTGCACTACGGCGGGGTCTATGTCTCCGCAACGTGTACCCATTGCAAGGCCTTCGAGCGGGGTCATTCCCATGGAGGTGTCCACGGATACGCCGCCGTCTACGGCACAAAGGCTTACGCCGTTGCCAAGGTGACATGTTACTATTTTAAGGTCTTTTGCATGTTTGTTGAGCATCTTTGGTGCATATTCTGATACATATTTGTGGCTGGTTCCGTGGAAGCCGTAGCGACGGATTTTATGCTTTTTATACAGCTCGTAGTCAATAGCGTACAGGAAGGCTTTCTCGGGCATGGTCTGATGGAACGCCGTGTCGAATACAGCTACCTGTGGTACGCCCGGCATGTTTTCTTTGCAAGCGCGGATACCTGTAAGGTTGGGTGGATTGTGAAGAGGCGCGAGGTCGCTCACTGCTTCGATTGCTTTTTCCACCTCGTCGGTGATAAGCGCGGACGCCGTAAAGGTCTCCCCACCATGCACAACGCGATGACCTACAGCCTTTACCTCGTCCTTAGACTTAATAACACCATGCTCGGGACTTACCAAGGTATCAAGCACGATTGCGATAGCCGCCGCATGGTCGGGCATCGCAAGGTCTGCATTATGCTTACCCTTATCCGTTTCGTGAACAAGGCGACCGTCAATACCAATACGCTCACACAATCCCTTCGCCAAAACACTCTCATCAGCCATGTTAAGAAGCTGATACTTTAATGAAGATGAACCTGCATTAATAACCAGTACGTACATTATACATTCTCCTCTAATGTTGGGGTCAAGGGGCGCGCCCCTTGTACAGCAGCGCGTTCTTTGCGCTGCGCGGTTTGGGGCGGACAGCCCCAAGGTTTTATTATTTCTGTGATTGCACTGCGGTAATTGCAACTACACCCACGATATCCTCCGCACTACACCCGCGAGACAGGTCGTTTACGGGTTTTGCGATGCCCTGGGTTACGGGGCCGTAGGCTTTGGCTTTTGCAAGACGTTCTGTGAGCTTGTAGCCTATGTTTGCGGCGTCGAGGTCGGGGAAGATTAGCACGTTTGCTTTGCCCGCTACGGGGTTTCCGGGGGCTTTGCTTGCGCCTATGGATGGTACGATTGCGGCGTCGAGCTGGAACTCTCCGTCGGCTTTAAGAGATGGTGCTTTTTCTTTTAGGATTTTTGTGGCTTCGGTGACTTTTGTGACGTCGGGGTGCTTTGCGCTGCCCATAGTGGAATGGGAAAGCATTGCCACGGTAGGCTCTTCGCCAAAAAGGGAGCGGTATGAATTGGAGGAAGACAGCGCGATAGCGGCGAGCTCTTCCGCGTTTGGATTTTGAACGAGACCGCAGTCGGAGAAGATGAATGTGCCGTCGTTGCCGTATTCGCAATCGGGAACAACCATCACAAAAAACGACGAAACAATAGAGACGCCGGGTGCGGTTTTAAGTATCTGCAAGCTGGGACGAAGCACGTCGGCCGTGGAGTATACCGCACCTGCAACCATGCCGTCCGCCGTGCCTACGTGGACAAGCATAACGCCGAGGGTCGCGCCGTTTTCGAGCAGTTGCTTTTTTGCTTCTTCCAAGGTTAGGCCTTTGGCTTTGCGTAGCTCGTAGAGCGTGTTTGCCAAGCTATCCAGCTCGGCGTAGGTGGCAGGCTCTATTATTGTGGCGGCGGAGACGTCGGCGTTTTCGGCCTTAGCCGCGCTTTCGATTTCCGATTTGCTGCCGATAAGTATGATTTTTGCCAAACCCTCCGCCAAGATTTGGTGCGTTGCTTTGATGGTGCGCGGGTCTGCGGATTCCGGTAAAACGATGGTTTTTAGCTGTGCTTTTGCGCGGTTTTTTACGCTTTGTAAAAAGTCCATTTTCTTGCCCCCTAAGTAGTTTTCTTTTGTAATGCAAGTGTAACATATTCTTTGGAATCCTTCAAATGAAAAATTCAACCGACCGTAAAATATCGTCAGTTGAATTTTGAAATTTTTTCAAGATATGTTACAATCCTGTGACGAGGTGTTTTTGACATTTAATAATTACATGACGTGAAGGGTGACATGTTAAATGCATTATATCAACGAGCTGCGCGAAGGCGAACGCTTAATAGAGCATTATTTTTGCAAGAAAAAAGAAAGCCGCGAATCAAAGGCGGGCAAGACGTTTTTTTCGCTAAAGCTTGCGGACAAAACAGGAATGATAGACACAAAAATTTGGGAAATAACAAACGACATAGGCCAATTTGACGAAGGCGACATCGTAAAAATAGACGGCGTGGTAAGCTCATACAACGGCGAGCCACAGCTAAAAGTAACAAAGCTGCGCAAAAGCCGCGAAGGTGAGTACGAGCTAAGCGATTTTATCCCAAGCACGGAAAAAGACGTGGGCGAGATGTTTGGGAAAATAACTTCGCTTATTAATAATGTAGAAAACCAATTTATAAAAAAGCTGCTGCAAAGTATTTTTACAAACGAGGAGCGCGTAGATGCGTTTAAAAAGCATTCTGCGGCCATGCATCTGCACCACGCGTTTATGGGCGGGCTGCTGGAGCATACGCTTTCTGTTGCGGAGACTTGTATGTTTCTTGGGGCGCGGTATAAGTATGTGGATATGGATTTGCTGCTTGCGGGCGCACTTTTGCACGATATCGGAAAAATCCACGAGCTTTCTGCGCTGCCGCAAAACGAATACACCGACGACGGACAAATGCTCGGCCATATAATAATCGGCCTGGAAATAGTAGGCGCGGAAATCGCAAAAATAGAAAAATTCCCGAGAGAGACAGCGTCTCTTATAAAACACTGCATAATCGCACACCACGGCGAGTACGAATTTGGCTCGCCAAAAATCCCCGCCACACCCGAGGCCATGATTATCCACTTTGCCGACAACATCGACGCAAAGCTCACGACCTTTGCAGAAATCTACGACAAAGATACCACACCCGGCAAATGGACGGCGTTTCAAAAATCGCTGGGAAGATATATAAGGAAGCCGCAATGATTAAAAAAAATGCAAAGCACATAATCGAGATAAAAGAAGCCACTGCAAAGGGTTTTGGGCTGGGGTATATCGGTGATTTTGTAATATTTGTAGCCGACGGCTTGCCCGGCGATGTAATCGACACGATTATCGTCAAGGTGAAAAAAACCTATGGCTACGGCAAAATTTCGCAAATAATAACACCCTCGCCCCACCGAATAAAAAGCCCCTGCGCCGTCTCGGAGCAATGCGGCGGCTGTCAATGGCAGCACTGCGACTACGAGGCGCAATTAAAATTTAAAAAGCAAATCGTTGTAAACGCATTGGAAAAAATAGGCGGGATAAAAAACCCGCCCGTTAATGATGTAATCGGAATGGAAAACCCCACGCGCTACAGAAACAAGGCGGTTTTCCCCGTAGTACCTGCGAAGAATAAAGCCGGCTTTGCTGTAGGAATGTACGCCCCGCGCAGCCACCGCATAATAGAAATCACCGACTGCTCAATCCAGCATATCGCGCATGTAGATGTACTCGCCGCCGTAAAAAAACATATGCGGAAGTACAAAATATCGGCATACGACGAGACCACACACAAGGGGCTAATGCGGCATATAATCGTACGGACAAGCTTGGCCACAGGCGAGGTGATGGTGGTGCTTGTACTAAACGGAAAAAAGCTCCCCGCCGCCGCACCGCTCGTCGAGGAGCTAACCGACCAAGGCGTAACCACCGTCCTCATAAACGAAAACACAACAAAGGGTAACACAATAATGGGCGAAAGCTTTCAAACGCTGAGCGGTACGGGCTATATCCACGAAAAAACAGGTGAGGTGGAGTATCGGCTTTCCGCGCCGTCGTTTTTTCAGATAAACCCCGTGCAGACTAAAGTTTTGTATGAAACGGCACTTTCGCAGGCGGGGCTTGACGGCACGCAGTATGTAGTTGACGCGCACTGCGGGGTAGGGAGTATCGCGCTTTTTGCAGCGAAACACGCCCGCCATGTACTCGGCGTAGACA